>JBMZCY010000196.1:0-4009 GCA_049613825.1 Planktomarina sp. | reverse complement strand
GATCACCTCCTTTCAGTTGTTTTCATTACACCTTCAGCTTGCCACAGACGGGATATAAGTCAACGGATTTTCTACGCTTCGGCTAAACGCCGCGTGATGGCGCGGAACGGGATCAAGGCCAAAAGCGCGATGCTGATCTTCACAGTCCAATCCGCCACAGCCAGCGAAATCCACAAAGGCGCCATTGGACCGATGCCAAACATTGGAACACCTTCTTGCGCCCATGTTGGCATATTTGCAGGTTCCAATCCGTTCAGGCCAGCGGCGAATGCGATGGTGAAAAAGATGCAGGTGTCCACTGTGGACCCGATCAACGTTGACGCCAAAGGTGCACGCCACCACGCGCCGGTGCGCAGTTTGTGGAAGATTACGATGTCCAACAGTTGCGCCACAAGGAAGCCCAGACCGGATGCCATCGCAATCCGCAAGGTCACAGCAGGCCCGAATTCCAACATCACTTGAGTGCCGATCAACGAACAGATCACGCCGACGACAAAGCCGACCAGCACAACCTTTTGTGCGGCAGCCACGCCATACACGCGGTTCATGATGTCGGTGACAAGGAATGCCAGAGGATAGGTGAAGGCCCCATAGGTCAGCCAGTTGCCCGGAAGCAAATATTGAACAAGGACGTTAGAGGCCACAACAATGGCGGCCATGGCAATGATGCCAGGAAGATGAATACGTGTCATTTTATATGCCCGTTTTTTTACGAAGGTAGCGGCGACTTGCGTGTCCTGCGGGTCATTCCACGGGACAACGCCGCTTAGGGCAGGGTCATTCGTCTTGCAAGTAGAATTCTACGACTTGGGTGGATTGGTACCAATTGTCGTTGTCATCTGCGACCAAAGTGACCCGTTGGCGGTTTTGTCCATCGGTCCACAGGGTGATGGCTTCTAGATTGTCGTAGGTGCCTAATGTGCTTTGCCAGATGATTGTGGCTGTAGCGGTTTCTAAATCCAGAACTTTGATCCGCGATCCGAAGAACGGAGGGAAGAATTTGCGTTCTAATATCCATAACGTGCCATCGGGGGCAAAGTCTGCGCCGACGGTTAGAAAGCTGTCAGTGTTTGGAACGACCATGGCGATTGTCCATTGTCCGGACTGGAATTTCAGGATCGCATGTTTCCCGTGGTGGGGGGATTCAGGGATGGCGTAGTGGACGCTGTTTGCGTCCACCGCCAATGCCTCTAACCCTTTGTTGCCAACAAGGCCTTGGGTTCCGGACAGATTCCCTAAATTGCGTGCTGGCCCAAACGGATCGGGAAATGAGGCAACACGTTGCACCCGTTCAAATGAAATCGACACACTGCCGTCGGGCAGCACGGCCAACCCTTCGGCATCGCGTTCAGGTCCACGGGTGGATCTGCCGGATCGTGCTTGAATTCGGCCTGTTTGGGAAACTGGCATTGCTGTAATAGCGTCATTCTGTCGGATTACTGTGCCTGTTAGCAACTCTCCGAAATCGGAAACGGCAGTATAAGACAGGCCATCAGCTGATAATTCAAACCCTGAAATCCCGCGGACTTTGGGGTGTTCCCCGTCCCATATGTATGTTTGCAGGTGCGTCAGTTGGGCCACCGCAGGGGCGGCCCAAAGGGATGCGACCGCTATTGCCCGACCAAGCCAGCGCATTGTTGTGGCAATCGTGCAAGGGTCAAAGGGCCACGTGGTTTACGCGGTGTGGCGTTTGGATCAGGCGGCGGCGGGTTCAAGATACGATCGACCCAACCTTGCGCCTCGGCACAGCCATCACCCGCAGGGGGTGGGGCTTGGTTGTTACAGTTCGGCTGACCCGCAGGACATTTCAGGCGTACATGGAAGTGGTAATGATGCCCCCACCACGGACGGATTTTGCGCAGGTAAGACCGGTCACCGGTTTCACGATTGCACATGTCGACTTTGGCACCTGGGAACACGAAGATACGCGCAACACGATCATCGCTGGCGGCCATCTTCAGGACCTGACGGTGCTGGTCTGTCCACGAATTGTTGGTAAACGCCCCAGATGCACGGCGCATGGAGATCGAGGAAATGTTTTCCCGTTCGTTCCGCGTCAGGTTCAAACGGCTGGGTGGCAGCATCCAGATATCAGCATCAAGGCCGATTTGGTGGCTGGCATGGCCTGACAGCATTGGTCCGCCGCGCGGTTGGGACAGATCGCCCACATACAGGCCTTCCCAGTTCGACAGGCGCGATACGCGGCGGGACAAATCCTGCACATAATCAACAAGTTCTGGCTGCCCCCAGTTTCGGTTTCGCGACAGGCGCATGGCCTGCCATGTTGGACCGGTTTCTGGCAATTGGACTCCACCGGCGACACAGCCACGGGCATATCCGCCGAATGATTGTGCAGGGTCGTTGGACCCCACCGGCTGTGCCCCGAAGAAATTCTTCGCAGGCGTCACCGCATCAGCCGCAGGGTTGGTGGATGATTTGGTTTGGGCCACGGGTTCTGATGACCCGCAGCCGATAAGCGCCAATACTAAGGCGCAGGGATAGAGGATTTTGACCATTCTGCCCGATCTCCGTCTGGTTGCACCCAGCGTAGCACAATCAAACTTAGAATGAACATAACAATCAATGGCGTGTATCCTAGGCGAGCGTTTTCCAGCACAAAGGTAAACAAAAGGATCAGTGCCGGTGCCATGAATGCTGTCGCTTTGCCAGACAATGCGAACAGACCAAACGCTTCGGATGCACGTTCTGGATCTGTGTGGCGTACCATCATGCTGCGGGATGCTGCATAAAGTGCGCCGCCTGCGCCACCGATAAGTGAACCGCATACATAGAATATCGCATCAGGAATAAACGATCCTTCAGGCAGTGGAATGCCAAGTAATGATGTTCGCGACATCCCAACGATAATGATACAGACAACGATTAAGATACAAACACAGGTCCTAATAACGGGCTTTGGTCCGTATTTTCGGTCAAAGCGTCCGCCGACAAATGTGAGGATTGCGGCGGACAAAGCGCCGATAATACCGAAGGTTGCAATTTCCAGCAGGCCCCAATCCAGTACAAGCCGAGCATAAACGCCGCCCATGCTGTAAAGCGCGTTCAACGCATCCTGATACAGCATGGCTGCCCCTAGAAAGCTTAGCATACTGGGGCGGCTCGCAACGCCTTTTAGCGATTTCTTAAGATCGCCCAAGGCTTGACGGATGCCGCCACTGCGGTTGGGGGTACTGCCTTCACGTACGTACATGAAGTACGGGATCATAAAGATCACAAACCAGATTGCGATAAAGGGTCCGACAAAGCGTGTGCCTTCACGGGCTTCGCCGTCCAAGCCGAACGGAGGCGATAGCCCTAGGACAGTTTTGCCTTCGCTGAACTCAAAGAAAAACAGCAACATGATTGCAAGAGCTAGCAGACCGCCCCAATATCCAAACGATGCACCGTTTGCTGAGATTTTCCCGACTTCTTCTTCATTCCCTAACGATGGTAGAATAGCATTTGTAAATGTCAGGGCAATTTCGGCCGCAATCATTGCAATAAAGAAACCAAACAGGCAAAACCACAATGCTGATGCGTCTGGCAGCATCCACCACATCGTTGTTGAGGCGACGATATACACTGCCGAAAAGCCGATCAGCCATGGTAGGCGTCGGCCCGTTGAATCAGCATACGCGCCTAAAATCGGTGCAAGGATAGCAATGCAAAGTCCTGAAACGGCTGTACCACCTGCCCAAACAATTTGCGATTTTGCGTCTGCGGATGTCTCGGAAAGGCCCGAGTTCATATACATTTCAGCGACAACGCCTGCAAAATACGGGCCAAAGATAAATGTCAGGCCTAATGTGTAAAAAGGCTGTGTCGCCCAATCAAACATCATCCAACCCCATACACGCTTTTTCAGTGCTGGGTCTGTTGTTGTGGTTGTCATGTTGGGCATCAGTAATATCAATTTGACTAAATAACGTCAATTAAGTGATTAATTCGATCTAAAATGCCAACTAGAGCGCTCTGGAATTTTTACAAAGACATCCTGCTTTATATTGTG
>JBMZCY010000195.1:0-4039 GCA_049613825.1 Planktomarina sp. | reverse complement strand
GACACCGTCGCGGCCTTTTTTGTTTCAGCGGATACACGCGCGTTTCACAATCCAGTCAGAATTGTCCACTTCGCCCTTCGCAATCCCGAAAAACAGTCTAGGTTGATTTTAGATTGTTAATGTTTTGGAGCGGGAGAGCCAGATGATAACACCGAAACACAAAAGCCGTGCGCAGGCAAAGACTGAAACGCCGATGTTGAATATCGTTCGTGGACTGGCGCTGGGCGTTGGATTGACTGCGATGGCAGCTTTGATCCCGCATGTGGTGAAGGCGGACAGCCATGAAAACATCATCGTATCGCACAGCTATTCGTTTTTCGGTGATGCAAAATATCCCGTTGATTTTCCGTATCTTGATTATGTGAACCTCGATGCACCAAAGGGTGGCGAAATTTCGGTCTGGGCACCTGGAACGTTTGACAGCTTCAGTCCTTATGCCCGCAAAGGTCGCCCTGGCGCGCTTTCATCCATTCCGTATGAACCTTTGATGGCCTCGACCGCGGACGATTATGGCGTCAGCTACGGCTTATTGGCGGAAAAGCTGGAATATCCTGAATCCAAAGAATGGGTCATCTTTCATTTGCGGCCAGAGGCGCGGTTTTCCGATGGAACGCAAGTCACAGCCCAAGACGTCGTTTTCTCTCACGATCTGTTTCTGGAACAAGGCCTACCATCGTATTCTGAGGCTGTAAGCAAACGTGTCAAAAGCGCCGAAGCATTGGATGATCTGCGCGTGAAGTTCGAATTCTTTGACGATATCCCGCGCCGTGGGTTGATCGGTCAGGTTGCCGGAACGGTCGTGTTTTCTGAAAAATGGTTTGTTGAAACTGGTGCCCGTCTTGATGAACAACGTCTGGAAATTGCAGTGGGCTCTGGCCCTTACATGTTGGACAGTTATGATCTGAACCGTCAGATCATTTACAAGCGAAACCCTGATTACTGGGGCAAAGACTTGCCACTGAAAATCGGGACTGAAAATTTTGACACAATCCGTGTTGAATATTTCGCTGACAGTGCTGCGGCCTTTGAAGGTTTCAAAAGCGGGGCATACACGTTCCGTCAGGAAAACAGTTCGCGCAGCTGGTCAACGCAATATGATTTCCCCGCAGTCGCGGAAGGCACTGTCGTGCGTGAGGCCTTGAACAACGGTAATGTCCCCCGCGCGACCGGCTTTATTTTCAATTTGGACAAACCGCAATTTCAGGACGTGCGCGTCCGCGAAGCAATTGGGTTGGGGTATAACTTCAACTGGTCCAACGACACACTTCAGTATGGCCTGTTCGCACAACGCGAAAGTTTCTGGCAGAATTCGGATCACGCGGCCACGGGTGTGCCGGAAGGTGCAGAACTTGAATTGTTGAAATCGTTGGGGGATCTGGTCGATCCGGCTATTTTGACCGAATCTGTAACCATGCCGCATGTTGCGGGTGCGCGTCAGTTGGATCGCAAAAGCCTGCGTCGCGCTGGCAATCTGCTGGACGAAGCGGGCTGGATCACGGGTGATGACGGCCTGCGCCGCAAGGATGGCAAAACGCTTGAACTTGAGTTTCTTGAAAGGTCCCCCGCGTTTGACCGTCTGATTTTGCCGTTTATTGAAAATCTGAAAGCAATGGGGATCGAGGCATCTTACAACCGTGTCGATCCTGCGCAGTTCACCAACCGTCGCCGTGATCGCGATTTTGACATGCGGTTCGGGCAGTATGCAATGCCACTTCTGCCCTCGACCGGCCTGCGTCAGCAGTTCGGGTCTGATACGGCGGATGTGTCTGTCTTTAACGGTCCTGGCTATTCCAGCCCTGCGGTTGACGCGATCATCGACCATATTGTTGCGGCGACGGATACGGAAACCGTGAAAGTCGGCGCACGGGCAATGGACCGGATCATGCGGGCGGAACGCTTTATGGTGCCTGTGTGGTATCTGAACAAATATTGGGTTGCGCGTTATGACATCTACGGTCGCCCCGATGTGTTGCCGCCCTATTCTTTAGGTCACCTGGATTTCTGGTGGTACGATCAGGACAGGGCTAATGCGTTAAGAGCAGCGGGTAATCTGTAACCCATGGGCGCGTATATCCTGCGCAGGCTGCTGCTGGTCATTCCGACGCTTTTTGGTGTTATGGTAGTGAACTTCGCACTGACTCAGTTCGTCCCCGGCGGCCCGATTGACCAAGTCATCGCGCAGCTGGAAGGCGACGGGGATGTGTTTGAATCATTTTCCGGCACTGGTGGTGATGTCGAGATTGAAAGCATCGAAAGCAACTTGCCCGGTGCGCGCGGCCTGCCACCCGAATATTTGGCCGAACTAGAGGCTGAATTTGGTCTGGATAAGCCCGCGCTGGAACGGTTTTTCATTATGATGGGCAACTATGCTCGTTTCGATTTCGGCGACAGTTTCTTCTACAACAAAGGTGTGCTGGAACTGGTGGTGGAAAAGCTGCCGGTGTCGCTGTCCCTTGGGCTGTGGTCATCGCTGATTATCTATCTGATTGCGATTCCCTTAGGCATTCGAAAGGCCATGCTGGATGGTACGCGCTTTGACACGGTGACCAGTGCGTTGATCATTGCCGGCTATGCAATTCCCAGCTTTCTGTTCGCGATCCTATTGCTGGTTCTGTTCGCAGGCGGGTCATATCTTGATTTGTTCCCCCTTCGCGGTCTGACGTCGGATAAGGAAACATGGGAAAATCTGTCGCTGATCGGTAAAATGCTGGACTATTTTTGGCATATTGCGCTACCCACATTGGCCACGGTTATCTCCGGCTTTGCGGGGCTGACGATCCTGACCAAGAACTCGTTTCTTGATGAAATCTCCAAACAGTATGTCGTGACCGCCAAGGCAAAGGGCCTTGATGAAAACCGTGTGTTATACGGGCATGTCTTCCGCAACGCGATGCTGATCGTGATTGCAGGATTTCCAGCAATGTTCGTCGGTATCTTCTTTACGGGATCGCTGATTATCGAAAACATCTTCAGCCTTGATGGCCTTGGCCGTTTGGGGTTCGAGGCTGTGGTGTCCCGCGATTATCCCGTGGTGTTCGGCACCTTGTTTGCCTTTGGCCTGATGGGGCTGATCGTCGGGATTATCTCGGACCTGATGTACGTGATCATTGATCCCCGTATTGATTTTGAGGGACGCGGCTGATGCAACTTTCCCCACTGAACCAACGCCGCTGGCAAAATTTTCGAAACAACGGACGGGCCTATGTCTCGCTCTGGATTTTTGCGATTTTGTTCGGGCTGTCGCTGTTTGCTGAATTTTTGGCAAATGATAAACCCATCGTTGTGAATTATCGCGGTGATTTGTACATGCCGATCTTCAATTTCTACCCTGAAACAGCCTTTGGTGGCGATTTCAGAACTGAAGCCGTCTATCGCGATCCGGAAGTCAAATGCCTGATCCGCACGGGTGGCGTTATCGACTGTCTGGATGATCCGGACGGAATTATTGCGCAGTTGGAAGAAACAGGTGCAGTCGCAGATCCCGATTTCGACAAAGGCTGGATGATCTGGCCTCCGATCCCCTACAGCTTTGATACGCCCAACGATCTGGACAAAGCGGCCCCGTCGTCACCTGACAACAAACATTGGTTGGGGACTGATGACACCAGCCGCGATGTGCTTGCGCGGGTCATATACGGGTTCCGATTGTCGGTCATGTTCGCCCTGATTACGACGTTTTTTGCCAGTGTCATCGGCATCGTCGCCGGTGCGGTGCAGGGATATTTCGGCGGTTGGGTTGATCTGTTCTTTCAACGCTTTCTGGAAATCTTTGGGGCAACGCCATCGCTGTATGTCATTATCATTCTCACGGCAATATTAGGGCGCAGTTTCTGGCTGTTGGTCGTGATCAGTATCATCTTTGGTTGGCCTGCGTTGACCGGATTGGTGCGTGCTGAATTTTTCCGGGCGCGGAACTTTGAATATGTGCGTGCCGCACAGGCCCTTGGGGTCAGCAACTGGACTGTGATGATGCGTCATATCTTGCCCAACGCGATGGTTGCGACGCTCAGCGTGTTACCGTTCATCGTGACGGGTGCCA
>JBMZCY010000194.1:0-4040 GCA_049613825.1 Planktomarina sp. | reverse complement strand
CTTGGGGCTTTGCCCCAAACCCCAAAGTTATTTTAGCAAACTGAAGGATTAATCCGGGACGTTATCGATGCCTGATTTGCCCCATGGGTGGCAGCGCAGGATGCGGCGGGCGGCGAGGTAAGTGCCTTTGATGCCGCCGTGTTTTTCGAGAGCTTCGAGGGCGTAGGCCGAGCATGTGGGGTGGTAGCGGCAACTGAATCCTACGATGGGGCTGAATGTGGCGCGGTAGAGCTTGACCGGAAGCGAGACGATGTAGGCCAGCGGGGTCATTTGTGGATTTTCTGCAGGGCGCGACGCAATTGGGATTGCAACGCAGTGTAGGGCAGATCAGCCGTCAGTTTCGGACGGCCGATCAGCACGTAATCCCAACCTTGCTGCATGTTTCCAGGCATTGTGTCACGTGCGATGGCACGCAGGCGGCGTTTGGCGCGGTTGCGGGCCACGGCGTTACCGACTTTCTTGGAACACGTATAGCCGATGCGCGGTACATCTGCATCGCCGCGATTCCAACCTTGGATCACAAAACCGTCCACATGGGCGCGTTTGCCGCGTGCGGTGCGCAGGAAATCCTTGCGCTGTTTTAGCGTTGAAAACGACAAAAGACCCAATGAGCTGGTCTCATCGGGTTCGATTATCTTATCCATGTCAGGCATAACCTGAAGCTCAGGGCGCTTTAAGCGCTCAGCTTTTTCCGGCCTTGGGCGCGACGTGCATTGATGATCTTGCGACCCGCTTTTGTGGACATCCGCAGACGAAAACCGTGACGGCGTTTACGAACAAGGTTCGATGGTTGGAAAGTACGTTTCATTTTATCACCCTATAGGCTGTCTTTGCACAAGCGAACGCCCGTGCTGAATCTCGATGCCGTTCATTAGGGGGGGAAATCGTCGGAGTCAAACAGGGTTTGCAACAAATCGACGGGGGAATGTCATATTTGTACACTGTTTCTGTAACATTTCCTTGGAAGGCATCAATGGGGCGTGAAGGGGGTATTAAGATTGGGGGTGGGCGGTCATCTGTACTTTTAACGAAACACCCCAGAGGACAGTACAATGACCGATACATCAACCCTAGCCTCAAAGAAGAAGGGCATTGCACGGTTTCTACCGATTGCCCTGATCGCTGTGGTGGCTGTAGCAGGTTTCATCTTCCTGAAAGATTACCTGAATTTTCAAACGCTTGCGGACAATCGTGAGGCGCTGCTGGGGTTTCGGGATGACAATTACCTTCTGATGTTACTGATCTTTGTTGTGGTTTACGCGGCTGTGATTGCATTTGCGTTGCCGGGTGCTGCAATTGCGTCAATCACAGGCGGATTCTTGTTTGCAGTGTTCCCTGGGACATTGATTAACATGGTTGCTGCGACGCTGGGGGCAACGGCGACGTTCATGGCGGCGCGTTACGGGTTCGGGAATGCTGCTGCGAAAAAACTGGAAGAATCGGATGGTGTTGCAGGTAAAATCAAGAAAGGGTTCGATGAGAACCAGTGGGAAACCCTGTTCCTGATCCGTCTGCTGCCGATCTTTCCGTTCTTTGTGTCCAACCTTGCCTTGTCAGTCGTTGGTGTGTCGCTGTGGCGTTACGTGATTACGACATTCTTGGGTATTTTGCCGGGGGCTGTTGTCTACACTTGGATCGGCGCGGGCCTGTCCGAAGTTTTTGCCCGTGGCGAAACACCCGATCTGGGTATCATCTTTGAGCCGCATATCATCGGGCCGATCCTTGGCCTATGTGGGTTGGCTGTGTTCCCCATAATTTTGAAAGCCGTACGCGGCAAGAAAGGCCTATAATCATGGAAAAGATCAAAACAGATATCCTTGTGATTGGTGGTGGTTCGGGCGGTTTGTCCGTCGCTGCGGGTGCAGTTCAGATGGGGGCAAGTGTGACCCTGCTGGAAGGGCACAAAATGGGCGGCGATTGTTTGAACTATGGCTGTGTTCCGTCAAAGGCGCTGTTGGCAGCAGGCAAGCAAGCCTATGCCATGGGTGCCGGACGGAATTTCGGGATCGAACCTGTGGCGGCAACTGTCGATTACGCCGGGGCGAAGGATCACGTGCACAATGTAATCGCAACGATTGCGCCACACGACAGTGTGGAACGGTTCACCGAGTTGGGTGTGAACGTGATTTCTGAGTATGGTCGGTTCATTGATGCCAATACTGTGCAGGCCGGTGATACTCAGATCACGGCGCGGCGGATTATTGTTTCAACAGGGTCGTCGCCGTTTGTGCCGCCGATCCCGGGCCTTGATACGGTCGCGCATTACACGAACGAGAATATCTTTGATCTGCGCGAAAAGCCGGACCATTTGATTGTCATCGGTGGTGGACCCATCGGTATGGAAATGGCGCAGGCGCATATTCGTTTAGGGTCCAAGGTCACTGTGATCGAAGGCGCGAAGGCTTTCGGCAAAGATGATCCAGAAATGGCCGAGATTGTTTTGGCTAAACTGAAAGCCGAAGGTGTTGAAGTGATCGAGGAAGCGCAGGCGACCAAGATCAGCGGTGCGGGTGGCCAGATCACTGTGCATACTCCGAAAGGCGATTTCACAGGGTCACACTTGTTGATGGCTGTGGGACGTAAGGTGAATATCGACAAGCTGAATCTTGATAAGGCGGGCATTGAGCATGACCGGACAGGGATCAAAGTTGATGCCAGCTTGAAATCTGTGTCTAATAAAAAGGTCTATGCGATTGGCGATGTGGCAGGTGGTCTGCAATTCACCCATGTTGCGGGATACCATGCAGGTGTTGTGATCCGGTCCATCTTGTTCGGCCTGCCGTCGAAGGCCACGAACCGCCATATCCCTTGGGCCACCTATACGGACCCAGAACTGGCGCAGGTTGGCCTGACTGAGGCGCAAGCGCGGAAAGAACATGGGGACAAACTGACTGTGACACGGTTCCATTTCAAGGAAAACGACCGTGCACTGGCGGAAGGCAAAACCAATGGTTTGGTCAAAGTGATGATCGTGAAGGGCAAACCTGTCGGCGCGTCTGTTGCAGGTACAGGTGCCGGGGATTTGATTGGCATCTGGGCCATGGCGATTGCGAACAAGATGAAAATGTCGGCAATTTCAGCCACTGTTTTGCCGTATCCCACAATGGGAGAGGTTAACAAACGCGCCGCAGGGGCCTACTTTACCCCAAAGCTGTTCGAAAGCAGTACGGTGAAAAAAGTGGTGGGCTTTGTCCAGCGCTGGCTTCCATAAAGAAAAGACGGGACGCAGATGTTCAAATCCCTTTCAGGGCGGTTTCTGATCCTGACCATCATTTTCGTGATGGTCGCGGAAATCCTGATCTTTGTCCCGTCAATCGCGCGGTTCCGCGAAAGCTATATCAACGACCGTCTAGAGCGCGCCCAAATCGCGTCCCTCGCGGTCGAGGCTGATTCCATGTTGGACATGAGGTTAGAGGCGGAATTGCTGCAAACCGCCGATATTTACAACGTCGTGCTGCGGCGTGACGAAGTGCGGCAACTTGCGTTGTCCAGCACAATCCCTAATCCAGTGCACGACAGCTACGACATGCGTGATCCGTCGGCGTGGACATTGATCATGGATGCGTTCGCTTGTCTTGTTGATCCGAATGACCGTGTGATCCGCGTGCTGGGCAGTCCGGTGCGGGATGCGGGGTTATTGATTGAAATCACGATGGGCACGCAGAACCTGCGTGATGCGATGTTGGATTATGGCCGGAATATCTTGATCATTTCGCTGGTTATTTCTGTGTTCACTGCGACGTTGCTTTTCTTTGCAGTGCGGCGTGTTCTGGTTGCCCCGATCCGTGGCGTGGTCGGGTACATGCAAGGCTATGCAGAAGCGCCCGAAGATGCGCGGCAGTTGATCGCGCCGAAATCCCAAGTGACCGAATTGCGAGAGGCGGAGGATGCATTACTGCTACTGCAAACCCAGCTGACCGCGGCATTGAAACAGAAAGATCGTCTGGCGCAGCTGGGGGCCGCAGTGGCGAAGATCAGCCATGATTTGCGGAATATCCTGACATCTGCTCAGTTGTTCACGGATCGAATTGAAACGTCCA
>JBMZCY010000193.1:0-4052 GCA_049613825.1 Planktomarina sp. | reverse complement strand
ACCGACTATGCGCGCCCGTCCATGCGTCTGGCGGCTCTGATGCAGATCCCAACAGTGTTTGTCATGACCCATGATTCAATCGGCGTTGGCGAAGATGGCCCGACACACCAGCCTGTTGAACATCTGGCAATCTGTCGTGCGACACCGAATTCCTGGACTTTCCGCCCTGCTGATACTGTCGAAGCGGCTGAAGCCTGGGAAATGGCTGTGACCACCAAGACAACCCCGTCTGTGATGGTCATGTCGCGTCAGAACCTTCCAACTGTCCGGACTGAACATAAGAACAAAAACCTTGTGGCACAGGGCGCTTATGTTCTGGCTGACGCCGAAGAAAAACGTCAGGCGATCATCATGGCATCCGGTTCCGAAGTTGAGATCGCTCTGAAAGCGCGTGATCTGCTTCAAGCCGAAGGCATCGGCACCCGTGTTGTGTCTGTCCCTTGCATGGAACTGTTCGACGCACAGGAAGAAAGCTACCGCAAGCGCGTTCTGCCAGGTGGCCCGGTCCGTGTTGCGGTGGAAGCAGCGGTACAGCAGCCATGGGACAAATACCTGACCGGCGAACGTGGTAAATCCACCAAAGCGGGCTTTATCGGTATGAACAGCTTCGGTGCATCCGCGCCAGCTGGCGTTCTTTATGAGCAATTCGGCATCACCGCCGAGGCCGTTGCAGCCAAGGTTAAATCCCTGCTGTAAACATCGCGACAATCACTTCAAAAGGCGGCCCATTGCGGTCGCCTTTTTCATGACGCCCGTCGCCCGACCCGACTGTCCCCAATCCAGGCGCGCTGATCCCAGCTGGCAAATTCAGACAGCAACCAACGCATCACAGGCCCCGTGGCGGCCTTATGCGCGCTGATGATCCCAACGCTTTCAAGGATCGAATTCTGCGCGAAATCATAGTTTAAGACCTTCAAATGCCCCGTCAGAACCGCCTCGGCAACGAGGTCTGCGGGCAGCTCCCCCCAGCCAAGCCCATCTGAAATCAAGGACATACGCGTCTTTACCCCGTCAGATCGCCAGATATTTGGGCTGATCGGCGCACCATCCGACACAAATTGGCGGTGTTTCACAAGTTCTGCCCGACTGACTTCCGCCCATTGTGCCAACGGATGATCACAGTGACAGACCGGAACCAGCCGCTGAAACCCAATCCCCCTGGACAACCAGGCCGCGCTCAGGCCCTCCATCCGACTGATCAACGCAAGATCGGCCACGCCCCCCTCAACCGCCAACAAGATCTGCGCACGGGGCACTTCCTCAACCCGCAGTTCAAGTCCCGTAAAATGATTTGCCAGCCCAGACAGCAAATCGCGCAGACGTGCCACAAGCAATCCATCCTCGATATAAAACGTGAACCGTGCTTCTGATCGCGTGCTTAGGGTTTCTGCCTGACCCATCAGCGCATCCATGCTCTCAAGCACAGATTTCGCATAGCCCAGAACCACTTGGCCTTGTTGCGTCAATTCAGGTCGATATCCCGCGCGATCAAACAAGGTCACGTCGAGATCGATTTCCAAATTCGCAATGGCTGCACTGATCGCAGATTGCGCCTTCCCCAAAGCCCGCGCCGCCGCTGAGAATGACCCGTTTTCTTCGGCCACCACAAAAGCGCGCAATTGTTCGATGTCCGGCATGGAAACTCCATCTGCAAATTCGATAGTGTTGAACTTTCTATATCAATCGCAATCCTTTTTAAAGCCCGCAAGATGATTCACGCATAAGGACGACACCGATGACCCATTTTCGCAATTTACTGCTGGCAGGCACCGCCACCTTGGCTTTGACGTCCCCCCTTCAGGCCGAAAACGCCTGCGCCACAGCGCTGGATATCGCCCTGCCCGAAAACTGCGCGCAGATCCCCGTCACCAACCCGGTTGAAGGGCTTGTGAATTTTCGCGAACTCACCACACCAGACAATGGCATTCGCGCGGGTCTGTTGTTTCGGTCTGATCAGTTGGATGCGTTGACCGCAGCAGATCTGACCTATCTGTCAGATCAAGCCATTGAAACCATTGTTGATCTACGCGCCCCGGATGAATTGGACAGCCACCCCAACAAACATATTCCTTCAGTGGATTTCACTGCCAACTTGCCCATTGGCGCGGATCCGGCCAATATCGAACGCATCATGCCGCTGGAAATCGGCCTGCAAATTCGCCCGCTTTGGTTCGAAGGCAAATTCGATGAGATCGACCAACTTCTGACCGATCACAATGTTGATCTGCGCCAAATCCGCATCGAACGTTATCAGGATTTCGCAACCGACTTTAACCCACAGGTCTCGCGGTTTTTGCATCTGCTGACCAATGCTGACAACTTCCCCCTGGTGTTTCATTGCGCCGGCGGCAAGGATCGCACCGGTTATATGGCTGCTGTGACCCTGCTTGTGCTTGGCTATTCTAAGGAAGACGTCATGCGAGATTACCTCGCGACCAACATCTATACTTACGCCGAGCTTGAGAAATTGGTTGGTCACGGCCCGGCTTCGCTGCGCCCGGCCTTTGGTGCACATCCCGAACAGATCTTGGCAGCACTTGAGGCGATTGAACAGGGTTTCGGATCTTTTGACAGCTATCTGACGGACGTTCTGAACATCTCGGCGCAAGACATAACGGCGATCCGCCAAAACCTATTGGTGAACGGTTAACTCCGCCTTATCGCCGTGAAGATACGCCCATCTGTCACGGCGAACCCCACAGCAATGATGCCAAAACCGATCCAAGCAGCGGGTGAGATCATCTCGTCCAGGAACATCGCACCCAAGGCAATGGCAAAGGGCGGGATCAGCAGCGTGACCAACATCAGGTTCGCCGCCCCCGCCCGCTGCAAGATCGCGAAATACAGCACATAGGCCAACACCGTGGACAAAGATGCGATGCCAAACAAAGCCCCCCATGTCTGCAAAGACAAATCCATTTCAGGCGCCCCATCGACACAGAACACAATCGGGATCATCAGGACTGTACTGCCCGCGACCATGCCAAGTGCATTCATCAAAGGGGGCTGCCCCGCCAGCATGACCTTCCCCCAAACGCTTGCGAAAGCATAGGATAAAGCCGCTGTAATCACTGCCAACTGCGCCAGATTACTGGGATTCAAACCTGACAAAGTCTCTGGCCCCATGATGAAGGCAACCCCTGCAAGCCCGATCAAAGCCCCGGCAATTTTATTACGTGTCAGCGGTTCATCCACCAACAAGACCCCAGCCACGACCGCGCCGAACATCGCCGTCGTGCCATTTAAGATCGATGCAATTCCGCTTTCGATCTGTTGCTGTCCCCAAAAGATAAGCGAAAATGGAATGGCATTGTTCAATGCCCCCATCCCCAGATAGCCCAACCAAATACGGGGGGCGCGAGGGATCGAAATTCTTTTCACAAAGACAAGCATGGCCAACATCGGCACAGCCCAGAATACCCGATGCAAGGTGATCGTCATCGGCGCAACTTCACGCAGCGCAACTACAGCAAAAAAGAACGATCCCCCCCAAACCGCAGCCAGACTCAGCAGCAATATCATTGATTTCAGATCCAGTGACGGTGACGGTGACGACATCTTAGGTTCTCCGGTTTTTCATTCGACCTAAAAGATCTGCCCTGCCGCTGTCGACCCGTTTCCTGCGCATGCAAGATGCGGGTCCATCTTAGCCGCACGGCCTTGACCGGCAAACACGCACGTCCTAAGCGGTTTCACCACTTTCCCGCGATGTTCGCGCAAACATCGAATGTTTACGCTAACATGTTGGCGCTAAACTCTTTCACCTGCCCGGGCACAGGCATATAGAACCCCCAAATCCATATCGGATATCTGCTGTTCACTGGAAGGATAAATCATGACTGTCACTGTTGCAATTAACGGATTTGGCCGAATTGGCCGCTGCACGCTTGCGCATATTTCCGAAAGCGCACGTGATGACGTGAAGGTCGTGAAGATCAACGCAACTGGCCCACTGGAAACAGCGGCGCACCTGATGCGCTATGACTCTGTGCATGGTCGTTTCCCCAATGACATCATTGTTGGCGACAAGACCTTGGATCTGGGCCGTGGTC
>JBMZCY010000192.1:0-4095 GCA_049613825.1 Planktomarina sp. | reverse complement strand
TGCTGCATCAAAATTTTACCCACGCGAGTGGACCCGGTGAAGCTGATTTTGCGCATCACGGGGCTTTCGCAGAATGCTTTGCCGACGCCGACACTGTCCGTAGATGGCAGCACCGAAAACACACCGGCTGGCACGCCTGCTTCTTCGGCCAAAACCGCCATGGCAAGGGCAGAAAGCGGGGTTTCACTGGCGGGGCGCACGACCATGGCACAGCCAGCAGCCAATGCAGGCGCGGCTTTGCGGGTGATCATCGCGTTGGGGAAATTCCAGGGTGTAATCGCGCCAACAACACCAATCGGTTGTTTCATCACGATAATACGTTTGTCGCGTTGGTGACCCGGGATCGTGTCCCCGTAAACGCGTTTGGCTTCTTCGGCGAACCATTCAATAAAGCTGGCGCCATACATGATTTCGCCCTTGGCCTCAGCCAGAGGTTTGCCCATCTCAGCGGTCAAAATAGCAGCCAGATCATCGGCGTTCTCAACCATCAACTCAAACCAGCGATGCAAGATCGCAGCGCGTTCCTTACCGGTGCGCGTCGCCCATTCTTTTTGCGCGATTTCAGCAGCATCAATGGCGCCGTTCACATCATCAATCGAACAATCAGAAACATTCGCAAGCACCTGACCCGTCGCAGGGTTTTGCACATCAAAACGGGCATCTTTGGACTGCCAAACACCGTTGATATAGGCGTTTTCAGTCAGAAGGTCTTTGCGGTTCAGGTCTAACATGGGAAGTCTCCGGTTATTAAAAAACGGGCGGGATTGCCCCGCCCGTTCAGTTACGTTGGTTAATTAGGCGTGCAGGTCACGATCATAGGTCGTGCCATCAGGTGCCGTGCCGCCTTTTTCACTGTCGTCAATGATGACTGCAGAGGAATCCTCAATCAAGGATTTGACCACGCCCCAAGCCATCAGAACCACCAGAACCGAGATCGGCAAAGCGGCTGCGATTGCGGCGGTTTGCAGTGCGGATAGACCACCTGCCATCAGCAAAACTGCAGCAACCAGACCCTGTGCACCGCCCCAAATGATCCGGTGGATCTTAGGTGGGTTTGCATTGCCCATAGACAGGATTGTGGTCACAACCAATGTGCCTGAATCGGAACTGGTGATGAACCAAGTTGCCAGCAGGAAGGTCGCCAAGGCAGATACGATCCAGGACAATGTGCCGCTTGAAGCAAGACGTTCGATTGTCCCATACAGCGTGCCACCAAGGTTCCAGTTGTTCACCTGTTCGATCAGACCAGCTGTACCAACACCATCAACCGCGTTCATTTCAAGATACAAAGCGTTGCCACTGAAGATAGAGATCCAGATAAACGCCATTGTGGTTGGAACAAACATCGCACCTAGCATGAATTCACGAATGGTACGGCCTTTTGAGATGCGCGCAACAAACATGCCCACAAACGGTGCCCAAGACAGCCACCAACCCCAATAGAACAGCGTCCAGCCGCCCTGCCATTTCACGTCACCTGCATCTGACGCAGTCCAGAACCCCATGGACCAGAGTGACGTCGCATAGTCGCCCATTGCGTTCAGGAAGAAACCGATCAGCCATTGTGTTGGACCCGCAAACAGGAAGAACAGAACCAGCAGGATGGACAAGATGATGTTCCATTCTGACAGGATCCGAATGCCTTTGCCGATGCCGGAAACCGCAGACATTGTCGCCACGATTGAGATCACAATAACCAAGCCAACTTTCAGGGTCGTGCTTGTGCCTGTGCCGAACAATACGTTCAGGCCTTCGGCCATTTGTGTCACGCCCAAACCAAGGGATGTCGCGATGCCAAAAACGGTGCCGAACACAGCCAGAAGATCAACAGCGTGACCTGCGGGACCATAGATTTTGTCACCAAGGATCGGATACAGCGCGGAACGAAACGTCAGCGGAAGCTTCTTGCGGAATGCAAAGTAACCCAGCGCCAGGCCCGTCATCGTGTAGATCGCCCAACCATGCAGACCCCAGTGGAAGTTCGTGGTGCGCACCGCATCCACAGCACGTTCCATGTTCATTTCCGTATGACCGGCAGCATCTGCAAACGGGTTGTTCGGATAGCCCCAAGCAGCGGAATTATCGAAATAAAACAGCGGCTCAGCGATGCCAAAGAACAGAATACCGATGGAAACACCGGCTGAGAACAACATCGCAAACCATGAGAAGTTTGAGAATTCTGGACGTGAATCATCATCGCCCAACCGGATGGAGCCAAAGCGGCTGAACATCAGGAACAGGCAGACAAAGAACAGGATCACGACGGAACTGATGTAATACCAGCTCAGTGCGCCTTCGACCCATGAACGGATCCCGCCATAGACCTTACCCGCATATTCTACGTTAAGAATTGTGAACAACACAAAGGCTGCAATCATTGCTTTTGATGCAATGCTCATCCCGTTGTGTAGCCCCTTGAATACCCCGGTATTAGAGACCAGATGATCCCCCCCTGAGGGTTTATTTTCCTGTGTCATGACACGTTTCCTCCCATCATTAAGTTCAGGACTTCCGTGGGGTGTCGCGAAACGACACCCGGTGATTCACTTTGAAACTGGTGAAATTACTCAGCGCATAACGAATGGATCCGGGATCGGATCATCGCTGGTGCGCAGCCAGACGGTTTTGATTTTGGTGTAATCCAACACCGCCTGCAGACCGCCTTCACGCCCATGCCCAGACAGGCCATGCCCGCCAAAAGGCGCAATCGGACTGACGGCGCGGTAGGTATTCACCCAGACAATACCGGACCGGATGCGCCGGATCATGCGATGGGCACGGGTCAGACTTTGGGTGAACACACCAGAGGCCAGACCAAATTCAGTGTCATTGGCTAGACGCACGGCCTCTGCTTCGTCCTCGAAGGTGACGACTGACAAAACGGGTCCGAAAAATTCATTGCTCAGGCTTGGGGCACCGGGGGCGTCCGAGCAATCCAGAATGGTCGGAGGGAAATAGAAACCATCCCGATCAATCGCCTTGCCCCCGGTGATCAGCTTTGCGCCGGCGCCAATGGACCGCGCAATCAGATCTTCTGCATTTTCACGCTGGCGCAGCGTACAGAGCGGGCCAACCTCAGTCGCCATATCATCCGGCAGACCAATCACCACCGCTTCGGCTTTTTCTTTCAGGCGCGTAAGGAATTTATCCTTGATCGACGCCTGAACCAACAGACGCGACCCGGCCACACAGCTTTGTCCGGTCGCAGCAAAGATACCGGACACCTGGGCATTCACAGCACTTTCAATATCTGCATCGTCAAAGACGATAAACGGGGATTTCCCACCAAGTTCCAGAGACGTAGAGGCCAGGTTCTCAGCGGAATTGCGCACAATGTGACGGGCAGTTTCCGGCCCGCCGGTGAAGGCAACATGATCGACTTTCTGGTGACTTGTCAGCGCGGCACCTGCGTCCGGCCCGCCCGTGATCACGTTCAGAACCCCCTTCGGGAACCCTGCTTGATCAAAGATCTTTGCGAATTCCAGCATAGGTGCCGGCGCTTCTTCAGATGCTTTCAGAACCACGGTGCACCCGGCTGCCAGCGCCGGACCGATTTTCACGGCGGACAGGAACAGCTGTGAATTCCAGGGTACAATTGCCGCGATAACGCCGACAGGTTCCCGGCGCAGCCAGACTTCCATGTCGGGTTTATCAATCGGCAGATGTGCCCCTTCGATCTTATCTGCAAGCCCAGCAAAATAACGGAAATATTCCGCAACATATGCAATCTGCGCGCTGGTTTCGCGAATGATCTTGCCCGTGTCACGGGTTTCAATTTCAGCAAGACGTGGTGCATTTTCTGCGACCAAATCCGCCAGGCGCGACAGAAGTTTCCCCCGCGCCGTGGCTGTCATATCTGCCCATTCCGGGGCAAAAAACGCATCTTCCGCAGCCGAAACCGCAGCGTTTACATCCGCAACAGATGCTTCCGCCATCTTCGCCCAAGCCTGGCCGGTGGCCGGATCCAAGCTTTCAAACTGTGCAGAACCATCCGAGAAGGCTCCGCCGATATATTGCTGAAAAATCTGCATTTTTTACCTCCGTCAGGCCTTATTGAAAGGCTGGCATTACGTCTTTGATGAAGCGCTCTAAGGA
>JBMZCY010000191.1:0-4111 GCA_049613825.1 Planktomarina sp. | reverse complement strand
TTGTTCCGGTGCCGCTGATGCGGCAGCAAAGTTGGATGGTGTGTCCAAAGTCTTGTGCGCGCAAGACGACGCATACGGTCACGACCTGGCTGAACCTGTGGCCGATCTAATCGTGTCACTGGCGGGTGATTACAGTCACATCGTAGCACCGTCCACCGCCGCATCCAAAAACATCCTGCCACGCGTTGCTGCGTTGTTGGACGTGATGGTGATTTCAGAAGTCACCGCAGTGGTTGATACAGATACCTTTGAGCGGCCAATCTATGCTGGTAACGCGATTCAAACCGTTAAATCAGCGGATTCTGTGAAGGTTGCAACCATTCGTACGGCGACATTTGATGCCGCTGGCGAAGGCGGTTCGGCCGCAATGACCAGCATCGATGCTGTCGCAAACCCCGGATTGTCGTCATGGATCGAAGACAAGGTAGCGGCATCTGATCGCCCTGAACTTACATCTGCGGGTGTGGTTGTGTCTGGCGGTCGCGGTGTTGGATCCGAAGAAGATTTCAACATCATCGAAGCCTTGGCAGACAAATTGGGCGCCGCCGTGGGCGCGTCCCGCGCCGCGGTCGATTCTGGTTATGCACCAAACGATTGGCAAGTTGGTCAAACTGGTAAGGTGGTTGCTCCTGACCTATATGTGGCCGTTGGGATTTCTGGTGCCATCCAACACTTGGCAGGTATGAAAGATTCCAAAATCATCGTCGCCATCAACAAAGACGAAGAAGCACCGATTTTCCAGGTTGCTGACTTTGGTCTGGTCGCTGATTTGTTTGACGCCGTTCCTGAACTGACAAGTAAGCTGGGTTAAGCCGGATTATATAGAACTTGAAAGGCCCGCCAATCTTGGCGGGCTTTTTTGTTGCGTATTCAAAATCACATTTGTCAGGTGATGTGCGACTTTTTCATGCATCTGACGCCCCAGCATGAATGGCGCAGCGGTGAGGGTGGGTGTTTCAACAAATGCCCTCGCATCCGTCCCAACCCCACCTTCGTGTTCGCTACGGATAAATACGTCCACATGTGCCCCCACCGTGGCCAACAACCTGTCATCAATCAACCAAGGATCTGGTCCACCCTCTAATTTCAAACAGATCAGGTGCACCGGAATTTGTATTTTTGAAAGAAGCGCAGCAATCTTGGCCTGCCATGTCGATCGTAATGCATCACAAACAACCTGGAATGCGACGTGATCCGCCGTCGAAAGGGTCACCATTAGGTGCCTAATGAAGTGAATATCCACGAAGTCAACGTTCGGGAATAAGTCGATCAGGGCATCGCTCACCCGAATGACACGATCATTCCTACGTGGATGCACACTAAAAAACGGATTACTTTGATGCGCCGCCCCCGGCAATTCAATCACCGCGGAACGCGCATGATTGACCATCTCAATCATCTTGTCGGATGAAAGGTAGAAATCCAAACCGGAGTTAATGGCCGATAAATTCAAGCGGCCTAGCCCGGTTCGGACCGAAACAATGTCAGGAAAGGGCAGTTCCATATATCGCCCAAATGTTTCGGCACCACCGAGATAGGCGATGTATGGCTTTGAAACATCGCAGGCCGGCCCGCGAAATTGCCGGCGACACCCTTTGTATTGGCACCACTCATAGTCAATGAATTCGAACTGATCTTTTTGAAATGACATTGCACCCTCAAAGCCGACAAGGGAGCACCTTGACGCACAATCAGTTGCAGAAGCCCTAAACCTCTATTTCAATTAGATTTTTCATTTGTTGAGTTTTACTCAAACCCCAGCATCGTCCGATACATTGGACGGCAACGACATAGTCAAGTTCCGCAGGTAGGTCATGAACCCCCTGGGATCACCTTTCCACGTCGCACATTCATCCGCGCTTAGCCGCGCACCAACGGTTGGCGCCTGGGGGGTATTCTTTTGATTGGCGATTTCATGCACCAAAAGACCCTGCCGCAGGGTCGCTGAAATCTTGTTGGCAATGTGGTACCAGCGGGAATTTTGCCCGTGAAACCGCACCGGCACGACCGTTGCACCGCTGCGCTGGATAAGTTTGGCGGTAAACACATTCCAATCTCGTTCAACGGCTGGGCCAAAAAATGTATCAGATGATGCAACCACACCAGATGGGAATACCGCTATAACTCCACCCGCCGACAAATGCTTCATCGCGGCGGCACGCATTTCGATACCCTTTGCCAACGCATCCGGATCATGTGGAAATGGCACCGGAATCATGTATTTCGCCGCAGCTTCGTCCAGATCGACCAAAACCGACCGGGTCAGCACGCGGTAATCTGAACGTACCTGCCCAACCAAATCGGCCAAAACCATTCCATCCACCATTCCATGTGGGTGGTTTGCAACCACCACCACTGGACCCGTTTTAGGAATATTGTTCAACTGATCCTGTGGTGTCCGCAATGGAATTCCCATCACGTCCAAAACCTGACGAAAGAAACCATCAGCAGACGGTGGTCCCAACTTTTCGAAGTTTCGGATCCATCTCAGAATTGTCAACTTACCAGTCAACAATTCCATAATCGCAATCACACCGCGCAAAACCGGATTCGCAAAGGTGTTAGAATACGTTAGACTGCGGCGGTCATATTTTGCTTGCACTGCCGTTTTGGAGCTGCGCTCACGCGTGTGCTGGGCGAACTTATGTTCCGACGTTTCGGCCACGATCAAACTCCAAATCTCTGGTGCGGGGCAATCAAGCTGGTTCACCAAACCGATCAGCCACCAGCGCAGCCAAAGCCGCAGCTAAACCCGACGCATCTGCCCCCCGCGTAGCGACCTCAATAGAGGTTCCCCGGGACGCTGCCAACATCAAAAGCCCCATGATGCTGTCGCCTTCGGCGTCGATCCCGTCTTTTGAAACCGTTGCTTGGGCATCGAATTGTTCGACCGTTTCTACGAATTTCGCTGACGCACGTGCGTGCAACCCTTTTTCGTTGATAATATTTAATGTTTGCAGCACCTTAAGCTCCTACGTCTCAACAGGTAGGCAATCCAGGTACTTACGCCCTGCGGCAATCGCCTCTGTTATTGCCTCTGACATTGGCCGCTTGCGACACTTTGCCAATTTGACCAACATCGGCAAGTTCGCGCCATATATCACACGTCGATTTTGCCCGCGACACGCAGGCAGCGCCAGATTCGAAGGTGAACCACCAAACATATCGGTCACCAATACGACGCCAGAACCCGTATCCACTGCGTCAGCCGCCGCACTGATTTCTGACGTCTTGTCTGCGCGATTGTGATCCGCATGAATCGCCACAACCGAAATCCCGGCCTGCTTTCCCACGACATGTTCGACGGCGGCTAAATATTCCACCGCCAAACGCCCGTGTGCAACGATCACAATTCCGAACACCTACATCACCTTTGTTACGTGAGCGGCTTTATGAGGATATTGACTATCTAATTCTCTGTGCCGAATAGTCACATGCCAATCTTTCGTTTGTAGTACATCTTGCACCACCTGCGCCATGGTCACTGATCGATGTTGACCACCAGTACATCCAAAGGCAATCGTTAAATGCGATCTCCCTTCCTCCACATGGGCGGGGATCACCAGTTCAATTAGCTTTAGCACTTGGGCTTGAAACGCGTCAAAGCGTTCATCTGCTTTCACGTATTCCTGCACCGCAGGATCAAGACCACTAGAAGATCGTAGATCCACATCCCAGTAGGGGTTGCGCAGAAATCGGCAATCAAACATCATGTCCACACTGCGAGGTGTTCCACGTTTGTACGAAAATGATTGAACCGAGATAGCCATTTTCGCGCCCGATTTCGGGGCGAACCAATCCATGACTTCGCTTTGAAGTTGGCGGGGTGATAGATCGGATGTGTTGATTAGTACATCCGCCAGCGCTTTCAACGGCGTCATCAACTCTAGATCTCGTTCGATGCCATGCAGGGCAGACTCGCTCGGTGAAAGGTGATGTTTACGACGCGTTTCAGAATACCGACGCAACAGGGCATCCACCGTACACTCCAAGAACAATGTTTGCAGTTGCAGTTTCGGGTGTTGCCCTATCTGCTCTATTGTTTCTAACAGCTGTGCCGCAGAAAAATCGCGGTTCCGGGTGTCGACGCCCAACACCAACGGGCGTTGCA
>JBMZCY010000190.1:0-4121 GCA_049613825.1 Planktomarina sp. | reverse complement strand
CCACGCCTGTGCAAACTGCGCGACGGGCAGCGAGGTATGTGTTTTGTGCGGGAACGGCGCGGGGACGTGGTGATCTTGGATACTTATGGCCGGTCGTCGGGATTCTGCATTGATCCGATTGAGAAGAAACCGCTGAACCATTTTTATCCCGGCACCCCAGTGCTGAGTTTTGGGACCGCAGGCTGCAATCTGGCGTGCAAGTTTTGTCAGAACCACGATATTTCCAAGTCGTCACAGCAAGATATGTTGGCCAGTCAGGCATCCCCAACGCTGATCGCGAATGCAGCGCGGAATGCGGGGTGCAAATCGGTGGCCTATACTTACAATGATCCGGTGATTTTTCTGGAATATGCGACCGATATTTCTGCCGCCTGCCGTGAACGGGGCGTGAAGAATGTCGCAGTTACGGCGGGGTATCTGACAGATGCCGCAAGACCTGAATTCTTTGGCGCGATGGATGCGGCGAATATTGACCTGAAAGCATTCACTGAGGAGTTCTATTACAAGCTAACCGGAGCACATATCGGCCCCGTGTTGGACAGCATCAAGTATGCGGTGAACGAAACGGACTGCTGGGTCGAGCTAACCACCTTGCTGATCCCCGATACCAATGACAGCGACGCAGAACTGCACGCCCTGTGCGAATGGGTGGTGCGCGAATGCGGGCCGGATGTACCGTTGCATTTTTCGGCGTTTCACCCTGATTTCAGGATGTTGGACACGCCGCGCACGCCGGTAGAAACTTTGCTGCGGGCGCGTAACATCGGGCTGAAAACCGGACTGAACCACGTCTATATCGGCAACGCCCACAACCACGCAGCGCAGTCGAGTTACTGTTCAGGCTGTCAGAAACTGGCCATTGGACGTAATTGGTATGAATTGGATCAGTGGCATTTGGATGACGCGGGACACTGCACCAGGTGCGGCACTAAAATGCCGGGGCATTTCGACGGGCCGCATGGAACATGGGGACGGACGCGAAAACCGGTTCGACTGGTGGCGGGTCCCTAACGAAACGGGTACATCCAGACACGATAATCATCGATCAGCTCATTTGCGTGGGCGATTTGGGCGTCGGTCATTTTCTTGATGACTTCCTCCTGACTGATCGCGGCATCGGGGTCGCCGCCGATCGCAGACAGGACATACCACATATACGCGCGAGTCAGGTCAGGCGCGGGCATTCCAAGGCCGACTTCGTAATACCAGCCAACCCCTGACTGCGCCCCCGGATGGCCCTTCAACGCTGATCGCAGATACCATTCAAACGCCCGAACCGGATCACGTTCTACGCCAAGGCCAAGGGCGTACATCACGCCAATCAGCTCCTCCGCATCGGCATTGCCGGACCGTGCGGCAGGCCAAAGGGCGTCTTTGGCTTCGCCAAACTTGCCCATCTCCATCAAATCGCGGGCTTCTTCGATTTCAGCGGAAACAGGGCTTGCAAGGATGACGCTAACCGTCAGTATCAAACTATGAAATATCTTGCGCATCTGTTTGTCCCCTTATGCCTTGCCACCCCGCTTGGGGCGGCTGACCTGACTGTACGTGCTCAGGATTTCCATGATGCCGACCCGCGTCAAGCACAGATCGGGCAGTTGTTGTTTTATGACAAAGTTTTGTCCGGCAATCAGAACATCAGCTGCGGCACCTGCCATCACCATAACCACGGCACTGGCGATGGTCTGTCACTGGGCGTGGGCGAAGGTGGTCAGGGTTTGGGCATCATGCGCATGGCAGGACTGGGCGATGATGCCATCCGCAAGCGTATCCCGCGAAATGCGCCACCGCTGTGGAACTTGGGCCATAAAGATATCAACGTGCTGTTCCACGATGGACGGCTAGAGGTGTCGGATATTTACCAGAACGGATTCAATTCCCCCGCCGAAGAATGGTTGCCTGCGGGGTTGCCGAATATCCTCGCGGCACAAGCCTTGTTTCCGTTAACAGCCCAGTTCGAAATGGCAGGCAATCCGAAGGAAAATGAGGTGGCAGGCGCCGTCCACGACCGCATTGATGCAGCTTGGCCGATCATTGCAAAACGCGTGCGGGTGATCCCTGAGTATGGTGATATGTTTGTGCACGCATTCGATGATGTGGACGACGCAACGCAGGTCGACATTACTCATATCGCAACTGCTCTGTCTGCATTTATGAACAGCGAATTCCAAAGCTTTGACAGCGCATGGGACGCCTACCTTGCAGGCACACCCCTACCCCCGATGGCTGAACAAGGCCGCGCATTGTTCTTTGGTAAAGGTCAATGTTCGACCTGCCACACGGGCGCGTTGTTCAGCGATCAATCCTACCACGCCCTTGGCCTGCCCGCCTTTGGCCCTGGCCGCACCCGCCGGTTCGACCCCATCCCGCGCGACGTGGGACGGATGGGCGAAAGCGATGCGTTAGAGGATGCATACCGCTTTAAAACCCCCATGCTGCGCAACGTGGCGCTGACCGCACCTTATGGCCATAACGGAGCTTACCCGACGCTGACGGACATGATCCGCCACCATTTGAATCCCGAACAGGCCCGCGCGGAGTGGACCCGTTCAGATGCAAAACTGACTGAGGCACCGTGGTTGCAAGCCATTGATTTCGTAATACAAACCGACAGTCGCGAAATGGCGCGGCAGGCATCCGCGCTGGATATCACTCCGGTAGAGATGCTGGACGCAGAGGTTGCGCAGATCGAAGCGTTTCTGAATGCACTCACAGGTCAGTTCGCCGCAACGGGTGTGTTCAAACTTGGTATTCCTGACAGTGTGCCAAGCGGGTTACCTGTCGATCGCTAACTGCGGATTAGAACCCCGATATCGGCAACATTGGTGCCTGTTCCGCCTGTGATCAGCAACACATCGCCCGCCTTTAAGGCGGTATAGGAATCATTGTTGTCCAAGGCTGCCTGCGGATCCACACCTGCTGCGCGAATTGCTTTCAAAGTATGCTGATCAACTACACCACCTGCGGCATCCGTCGGGCCATCGCGCCCGTCGGTTCCGCCTTGCAAGTACAGCCATGGCCCGTCCCACCCCTGCTGTTCGGCCAACAAAGCCAAACGCAGCGCAAGATCCTGATTGCGTCCTCCACGTCCGGTTCCGGTCAGAGTGACCGTCGTTTCACCGCCAAATACATGAGTGCCTTTGGGCAGTGCTGCGACCCATGCGGCGGCGTCTGTCACATTCCCCTCTAACGGGGTCGTGTGGTGGGTTGCTATGGGCAGACTGGCAACTATCGCAGACACGCTTATGTCATTTGATCCAATCAGAATGTTTGTCGCATCCGGCAATTCTGGCTTAGGGGTATCTTGCATCAACACCTGCTGCGCCGACGCTGGCAAACCGTCCCAAAGGTTCAAAGATTGCAATTCCGCCACCGCCTGCGCGCACGTACCAATTGGCCCCACAGTCGGCCCACTGGCAATTGCACGTAGGTCATCGCTAACAACATCACTTAGAATTAGGGCCGTCATCGGACGCGGCCCCGCATGGCGCAACAGCCCGCCGCCTTTCAGATCAGACAGCTGCTGACGGATCATATTCATTGTCACGATATTTGCACCTGACGCTAGCAACAAATCATTCACCGTAGCTTTGTCCGCCAATGTCATCGGGGCCTTCGGCGCGGGCAGTAGCGCGGACCCACCACCAGAAATCAAACACAGCACAGGCTGATCCAAAGGCGCTGCATTCAGGGCGGCAATCACAGCCTGCCCCGCCGAAATCCCGACATGGTCCGGCACAGGATGGGCAGCAGCAAAGATTGTTGCGCCTTCCAAATCGCCTGCGTTTTCAGGGTTTGTTACGATGATCGCATCAGTCAGCCCGCCCAGTGCATCCCGGGCCGCCGTTGCCATCCCTATTGCGGCCTTACCGATTGCCAAAACCAAAGGTGGTCGCTCAAAATTTGGCATATTCTGCAGTACAGCGTCATAAGGATCGGCCGCCGCAACACCCGCTTTGAATGCGGATAGGGCGGTCTTGTAGAACGGATGTTGCATGACGGTCTTTCTAGTGGAAACCTGATGATGATCAAACCAACACCAATGCGTCAACCAAATGCCCGCGTCGGACGCTACGGCAAGCTTGCACTGTTACAGCCATGCTTTACGTTAACGTAAAGAA
>JBMZCY010000189.1:0-4126 GCA_049613825.1 Planktomarina sp. | reverse complement strand
GATGTATTATTTCATCAGCTGGTTCAACGAGAACAGCTATTCTATCATGGCGATGGTGGATGCATGGCACGTAAATGCGGCCACCAGCGGATTGGTCTGGGATCTAACGATTGCGGCAATTGCGCTGATGGTTTGGATTTTGGCTGAGGTGCGGGTGAGACGGAACTGGTTGGCACTGATCGCTATTCCAACCACGTTTTGTATTGGGGTTAGTTGCGGATTGCCGCTGTACCTATTCTTGCGCACGCGGCCGATTACGTAATTGAGCCGCTTGCGCGGCGCATGATGTTTGCAGGTCCCCTTCGGGACCTGCGGATATGCCTCCGGCGGAGGTTTTTTTATCAAGAAGAAGATGTAGGTCTGAGGTTAGACAGACATGCAGATGTATTTCATTTCCAGATATTCTTCGATGCCGTAGCGACCACCTTCGCGGCCGAGGCCGGATTGCTTGATGCCGCCGAACGGGGCGTTTTCGGTTGAAATAATGCCTGTGTTCACGCCGACGATGCCATATTCCAAGGCTTCGGCCACTTTGTAAACGCGGGACAGGTCCTTGGCGTAGAAGTATGCGGCCAGACCGTAGATGGTGTCGTTGGCTTGGGCGATCACTTCGTCTTCATCATCGAATTTGAACAAAGGCGCCATAGGACCGAAGGTTTCGTCGGTTGCCACTTTCATGTCTTGGGTCACGCCTGTCAGGATCGTTGGCTGGAAGAACGTGCCGCCCAGATCATGCGGGTTGCCGCCCATCATAATTTCTGCGCCCTTGGCGGTCGCGTCGGTGATGTGATCTTGGACTTTATCGACTGCTTTGTCGCTGATCATCGGGCCGAAATCTGCACCTTTGAAGCCGTCACCAACGGACAGTTTACTGAGTGCTTCTTTCAGTTTGGCCGCGAAGGCGTCATAGATGCCGGATTGGACGTAGATGCGGTTTGCACACACGCAAGTTTGGCCGTTATTGCGGAATTTACACAGCATCAGGCCTGCGATTGCATCATCAAGGTTCGCGTCGTTGAACACGATGAATGGTGCGTTGCCGCCCAGTTCGAGCGAGCATTTCATGATTTGATTTGACGCTTGGTTTAGTAGAATGCGGCCCACGGCGGTTGATCCGGTGAAGGTCAATTTGCGGACGGTAGGGTTTTCGCAGAATTCTTTGCCAGTCTCGGACGCGTCGGATGTTGTGACAACTTGGAACACGCCTGCGGGAATGCCCGCGCGCGTGGCCAATTCGCCCAAGGCCAGTGCGGACAGGGGGGTTAATTCTGCTGGACGAGCGATGAATGCACAACCAGCGGCCAAGGCAGGCGCTGCTTTGCGGGTAATCATCGCGTTGGGGAAATTCCATGGCGTGATGGATGCTGCCACGCCTATGGGTTGCTTGATGACGGTGATGCGCTTGTCTGCTTGGTGGCCCGGAATGGTTTCGCCGTAGATGCGTTTGGCTTCTTCGCCGAAGAATTCCACAAAAGATGCGCCATAGGCGATTTCGCCTTTGGCTTCGGCCAGTGGTTTGCCCATTTCAGCGGTCAAGATCAGGGCCAAATCGTTCTGATTTTCCATCATCAGTTCGAACCATTTGCGCATAATCACCGCGCGTTCTTTGGCGGTTTTCTTGGCCCAATCTTTTTGTGCCCATTCGGCGGTTTGGATTGCGTAAGCCAGATCTTTGCGGTCCATGTCGGCCACTTCGGCGATCACGTCACCGCGTGCAGGGTTTGTGACTTCGAATGTACCTTTTGATCCGTCGACCCATTCACCCTTTACATAGGCTTGCGTCCGCAACAGGGTCGGGTCAGCAAGCATTGATTTAAGATCTGTTACGGTGTCCAACATGATAATCCCTTTCGAATTTATAGTCTCAGACCATTCCTACGGTTCCTTGTCCAGTGGGCTGGCTCATGCGGCTGGATGATGATTACGCCAACGCGGCTTATATCGACGGGGCTGAAGACTATCCTGATACTTGGGCCATTGATGCGCGAGAGTTTCGTGAGGTGGAAGTTGCCTGCGGTCGGGCGCGTATGAATCAGCCATATGGCAATGGGTTTGAGTATGATCTGTTCCAGCCCTCGGCCCGACCTGTGGGGACTGTAATTTTTGTGCATGGTGGGTATTGGAAAGCGTTTGATCGTAAGGATTGGTCGCATTTCGGGGCAGGGGTGATGGAGCATGATTGGGCCTTTGCCGTGCCTTCGTATCCCTTGGCACCAGCGGCGACTGTTCCCGAAATTACGGTGTGTATTCGGCAGGCTGTTGAGGCTGTGGCGGATGCAACCGTAGGGCCAATTGTGCTGGTGGGGCATTCTGCGGGTGGGCATCTGGTCGCAAGGATGGCGATGGAGGATGTGGGGTTGCGCACAGACGTGGTGGATCGGATCACGCATATCGTGCCGATTTCGCCCGTTGGCGATTTGCGTGATTTGATGGAGACTTCGATGGCAGACGTTTTGGGTCTGCGTATGGATATAGCGATTTTGGAAAGCCCGACATTGCGAACGAACGATATTGGCAAACCCGTGACGGTTTGGGTCGGTGCGGATGAACGGCCCAAGTTTCTGGAACAGGCGCAGAATTTGGCAAAAGCGTGGGATTGCAATCATGTGGTGTCGCAGGGGCGGCATCATTTTGATGTGATTGATGATTTGAAAGACGCAGACGGGCGATTGGTGCAGCTATTGACCGGGGGCCAAACGTAGGGTTGGAAAGCTGCCGATGTATCGCAGCAAGTCTGTGCCATCAGAGCCAAAGTCGAGGTTTGCTGTGGTGAAGATGATCACGCAAGTGGCGTGTAGGCCCAAGGCATCCTCGATCTGTCTGGCGTCGGGTTCGCTGAAATAGTGCCGGATACGCAGAGTGGGGTCCGTGTTGCAAATAACCTCGATCCCGTCGGCGTTGTAATCGTCGCTTGCGTGGTCCCACAGGTGGGCAAAGACCAAAGGTTGGCTGGTGAAATCGCCGAGGAAGATGTCTGCTGTCATGTCTCCATTTTGCCAAAGGGAAATCCGGTTTGGCAAGGGGACACAGCTGGGGTAGGCATAACAGATGTTACTTATTCTTGGCTTTCCCATTCCGATCCTGATCGCAATCTTTTTCGGTTTGCGCGGTGGACGCAGTGATCCGCAAACAATGATGGATTTTGGTAAATCGCTTGGGTTTGTGTTCGCTTGGGCTTTGACGATGATTTTCCTGTACCATGCGTTTTGGATCGCGACTGTGGTGCCATCGGGATGGGTGGACAATGTACGATCGGCAACAAGTTGGACGCTAGGAACGGGGGCCGTCTGGCTGCCTGCTTTGGTGATTACTTATGTATTACGTGCGATGAAGGCACGGACTCAAGGCTGAACCATTGTTACCTTTCGTGCGTTAGACTATCTGAAGGGCAAAACTGAGCTAATAGGTGACCCATGATCCGCACAATTAAACAGATACTTGGCCTGTTCTTGCTGCTGTGTGCGGTTGGATTTTTGCACTATACGCTGCCGCAGCGCGACATTGTGCGGATTGCAGGGACCGAGGTGTTTCCGACAGATGTGTCTGGGTTAAATGCACTGTTTTACGCGCAATCGGACAGTGGCGGCGGCGTTGAAGTGGGCAAACGATCCCTGCGCCTGATCAATACTGTGCGGGCCAACGGCGATACGATGGTGTATCGCAATGAGGACACAGGTTTGTTCAACTGGCCCCCATATATCAAGACGAACAGTTCTGATGTGCAAGCCGAAGCGGCCGATGCCGTGTCACCGAAGGATGTGCCGCAGTGGATGATTGTGCGGCATTATGGGTGGCGTATTACATGGCTTTCAATTTATCCGAATGCGTTGTCGGTTAAACCTGCATCGGGACCGGATCAGCAACTGATTCCTTGGTTTAACATCATTTTTCTGACTATTCTTATGGCGATTTTCTGGGCAATATTTGTGCGTATTCGTCGGTTCTGGAACGGCCGGATTGAACCAGTGCTGGACCATGCAGAAGCCCGCGTTGATGAAACGCGCGAAACTGTTGGTGGCTGGTTTCGTCGAAAGAAATAGAGCGGCTGCGCAGCGCATGATGTTTTGATTTAAGGAAGGGGGCTGTTTGCCCCCTCTCTGACCCTTGCGGGTCATTCACACCCCCA
>JBMZCY010000188.1:0-4172 GCA_049613825.1 Planktomarina sp. | reverse complement strand
AAAAGGCCGCAGGAACAATCTGGCGGCCTTTTTTGATGTCTCTTAAATTCAGATCACATGAACATTTTATCACGGAACACGTGCTGTGCGATATCATGGCGCCCCAATCCGATTTCAGACAGTTCTTTATCGCTCAGTTCGTTCAACGCTTTGAATTCTGCGGAACGGGACTGTGCGTCTGCGATGGAAACAAAGAAATTGCCAACCGTGCCCAGCACGCGGGATACGATAGAGGTTGATGTTTCTACATTTGCGAAATTAGCCATTTTGCGGCTCCTTCAGGTCAATCGTTGCGTTGACCTGAAGGTAAGGTATGCAACCAAATGGTACTAGTGCAGTTGCAGAAAGTCCGCTATGCGCTTGCAGCATGTCTTAGGGTTCTTTAGGGTCTTCGACTGTTGCTTCAACTTTTTCGGGCGTGGCCTTAATCCGTTTTTTGATTGCGTTGAACAAACGGACGCCGAACAGGCCCAAGCCACCGCCCAAGATGACAGGCAACGCAGAAACACTTGTGGAAAGTGCAAGCAGCGACACTATGATCATCAATAAGATGAAGGTAAATGTGCGGAATTCACCTTCTGCCATTGGAATATCATCTAGAATGATGGGTTTTAAAAGCTTTGACAGATGTGGCTCTGCGTATGGTGTGGCAAAGCCTGCACCGATGGCGATAATAAAGATAAGCATGGATGGTTCCCTTTTTGAAAACAATTTTGCGATGTGTGTCGTGTCTTTGGAGGGGGTTTCAAGGGGAAGGTTTTACCATTCACGGCAGGAAGCTGCTGGCTCAGAATTGCGCTGGAACCTAAGCTGTGCGTGTCGTAGGTACATATCATGAGCAAAACACTGACCATTACCCGCCCTGATGACTGGCATTTACACCTGCGTGACGGGGAAATGCTGAAAGCGATCGCCCCAGAATCCGCCCGCGATTTTGGACGTGCGATTATTATGCCGAACCTTGTTCCCCCCGTTGTGACAGGCGCTGATGCAGCTGCTTACAAGGGCCGGATTATGAAGGCTGTTGGCGATACATCGTTTCAGCCACTGATGACATTGTATCTGACCGAGGAAACCGATCCCGATGATCTGGCACAGGCCCATGCGGACGGGATTGTAACTGCGGCAAAGCTGTATCCTGCTGGGGCGACCACGAATTCGTCCTCTGGCGTGAAAGACTTCGACAAAGTGCTGCCTGTGCTGGAACGAATGGCCGAAATAGGCATGCCGATGTGTGTGCATGGCGAAGTCACCGATGCCGAAGTCGACATTTTTGATCGCGAAGCAGTGTTCATCGATCGCATCCTTGATCCTTTGCGTCGCCGCGTGCCGGACCTGAAAGTGGTCATGGAACACATCACCACCAAAGAAGGCGCAGATTACGCCAAATCCGCCCCTGGCAAACTGGCCGCGACCATCACGACCCACCACTTGATTATCAACCGCAATCACCTGCTGGTTGGTGGGATCAAGCCGCACTATTACTGCCTACCCGTCGCGAAACGCGAAATACATCGCCTTGCCTTGGTCGAGGCTGCCACCAGCGGTTCACCCTGCTATTTCCTTGGCACGGACAGCGCACCCCACATGGACGAAGTCAAAGAAAACGCATGTGGCTGTGCCGGTGTCTTCTCGGCCACTAACACGATGTCCTGCCTCGCTCATGTGTTTGAGGCGGAAGGTAAGCTGGAGCAGCTGGAAGGGTTCGTCAGCCTGTTCGGCCCACAATTCTACAGCCTGCGTCCGAACTCAGACACGATCACCATGATCAAGGATGGGCCTGTGGATTACCCCGCAAAGATCGCAGCATGCACCGACACTGTAACTGTATTTGACCCCGGATTTGACCTGCATTGGCGGGTCCAGAACTGATAGGACACCACGATGATCCCAACTTCATACCCCACCGCCGAAGAAATGGCCCGTCTGACAGCCCGCATGTTGCTGGAAATCGGCGCAGTGCACCTGAATGCTAAAGATCCGTTCATCTTGGCCTCTGGCAAGGCGTCCCCGACCTATATCGACTGCCGCAAGTTGATTTCATACCCACGCATCCGGTCAACGCTGATGGACTTTCTAACAGTCACCGTTATGCGCAACGCAGGTTTCGAAGCGTTCGATAATATCGCAGGTGGTGAAACAGCTGGTATCCCGTTCAGCGCTTTGGTCGCGGAACGGATGGCGCTGCCAATGACCTACGTGCGCAAGAAACCCAAAGGCTATGGCCGCAACGCCCGCATCGAAGGTGTGATGACGGAAGGGCAGCGTGTCTTGCTGGTGGAAGATTTGACCACGGATGGCGGATCAAAACTGTCTTTCGTTGATGCGATCCGTGAAACGGGTGCTACTTGCGGCCATACTGCGGTGATTTTCTACTACGGCATCTTCCCTGAAACGGAAAAAACTTTGGGCGATCATGGGGTTGCCTTGCACCACCTGTGCACATGGTGGGATGTTCTGGCCGAAGCGAAATCAAACGGTGCATTTGATGCGGAAACTTTGACCGAAGTCGAAGCATTCTTGAACGATCCCAATGGGTGGCAATCCGCCCACGCAGAAAAAAGTTAATCCCAGCCCTGTGAATGAATTGTGGACGACTCGGCACGGAAATCCTGTGTCGGGTCGTTATTTTGTGGTATACTCAAATCATGCCACAACATGCGCCCCTTATCTGCTGTTTGCCCCACCTGTCCACAGGCTTATCCCGCCCTTGGTTCTACGTTGATTTCCCACACCGCTTCCCGCTATCTGGCGGCAGTCGGGGGACATTATGAACGATATATCATCCATGCGTACAGCGCAGGTCGAAGGGGAAATTGCCCCGGGCCTTCCACACTCGATCGAGGCGGAGCAGCAACTTCTGGGCGCTATTTTAACGAACAATGACTTGTTTGAACGTATCAGTGGTATTGTGCAGGCGGACCATTTCTTTGACCCTGTTCACGCCCGCATCTTTGAAACAGCTGCAGCCCGAATTGCGAAAAATAACCTTGCCAGCCCGGTAACACTAAAAGCATTCCTAGAAGACGACGAAGGTCTGAAAGAACTGGGTGGTCCCGCCTATCTTGTTCGCCTCGCAGGGGCCGCAATTTCCTCCTTCGCCGTGCGCGATTACGCGACCATGATCTACGATATGGCCATCCGCCGTGAACTGATTGGCGTGGGCAATGACATTGCGGCCAAAGCGGCCCGCGTTGATGTTGAATCTGAACCCAAAGAACAAATCGTCGAAGCGGAACAACGCCTGTATTCCCTTGCCGAACAAGGGCAAGTCGAAAGTGGGTTCCAATCGTTCCTGACCGCAGTGACGGATGCTGTGAAGGTCGCCAACGCAGCTTATCAACGGGACGGCGGCCTTGCCGGAACGTCCACTGGCTTGATTGATTTGGACCAAAAACTCGGTGGCTTGCATCGATCCGACCTTCTGATCCTCGCAGGTCGCCCGTCCATGGGCAAAACATCCCTCGCTACGAACATCGCCTTCAACATCGCCCGTGCCTACAAACGTGGCACAACCGTGGCAGGCGAGGAAGGTGCCGTGGACGGCGGCGTTGTCGGTTTCTTCAGCCTGGAGATGAGCGCGGAACAACTTGCCTCCCGTATCCTGTCCGAAGTGGCGGAAATCCCATCCAACCAAATCCGTCGTGGTGACTTTAACGAAGCTGAATTCCGCAGGATTGTTGAAGCTGCAAAAGAACTTGAAGCAGCCCCTTTGTTCATCGACGATACGCCGGCCTTGCCTATTAGCCAAGTCGCGGCCCGTGCCCGTCGCCTGAAACGTACCCACGGTCTTGATGTGTTGGTCATCGATTACCTGCAACTGTTGCGCGGGACGGGCCGGTCAGAAAACCGCGTGAACGAGATTTCAGAGATTACAATGGGCCTGAAAGCCATCGCCAAGGAACTCGATATTCCAGTCATCGCGCTGTCCCAGTTGTCACGTCAGGTTGAAAACCGCGAAGATAAACGCCCGCAACTATCAGACCTCCGCGAATCCGGCTCGATTGAGCAAGACGCCGACGTCGTTATGTTTGTGTTCCGTGAAGAATATTATAAAGAACGAGAAAAGCCGGGTGATCACGAGCTGGAAAAAATGGCCAGCTGGCAGGCCGAAATGGAAAATTTGCATGGCAAAGCCGAAGTTGTGATCGGCAAACAGCGCCACGGGCCCA
>JBMZCY010000187.1:0-4184 GCA_049613825.1 Planktomarina sp. | reverse complement strand
CAGCACTAATACTGCAATCTTTGCAATCGGTGGCACACCAGCCACGTCGCTTGCCGCTTCGGCGTCTACCACATTTACAGTGACATTTGATCCGGCTGTGGCGGGAACTGCCAACGCCATCATTAGCTTTACCAATAATGATGCGGATGAGGATCCATATAGCTTTGCAGTCAAAGGTGCGGGGTCTGTTGCTGCTGCGCCATCGGTTGCGATTACTGGATTACCAACCAGCTTTACACAGTTGACACCAATCCCGGTAACCATGACCTTTGATCAAGCGGTTACCGGCTTTGCTGCGTCTGATCTAATCTTATCTGGGGCAACGTTGTCGGGCTTTGCAGGTGGTCCAAGCGTTTGGACCGCTACGCTGACGCCAACAGGGACTGGTGATATCACCCTATCCATCCCTGCCAATTCAGCCACAAATACCACGGGGCAAGGCAACACTTCAGCGACGGCGCAATCAACGTTCAACACCGTTGTACAAACATCCGAAACCATTGTCGGGTTTATGTCGCAAAGATCGTCAGCATTGCTGGCAAATCAACCTGACATCACCTTGTTGGGACAACCGGGCGAAAGGCGTTTTGATGCGCAATTAACACAAAACCGGCTGAGCTTTTTGGCGACGTCACATTCAAACCCTGGATTGTGGTATGAATTAAATGGGTCGGTTTCAGTTCTGGGCACAGGTAAGCAAGAATACCTGTTCGGTGCCGTCGGAACCCAAAGCGTCGTGTCGCCCACAACCACACTGGGCGCGATGTTGCAGTTTGATCATTCCAAACACCGAGATGGTGTGGCCACAATCGAAGGGCAAGGCATGTTGGTTGGACCGTATTTTGTGACGACGTTGCAAAATCAGCCGCTGACGTTTGATGGACGTCTCCTTTGGGGTAAAACACGCAACAAAATTTCACCCTTCGGCACTTACACAGATCGTTTCGATACCACACGTTTACTTGCCACGTTAGAGGCCACGGGCCAGCTTGTATTCGATGATACGGTCGTGTCGCCAAAAATTGGGTTCAACTATGTATCTGATCGGCAGGAAGCGTACATCGATAGTTTGAACACCACCATCCCGGCACAGGATATCTCGATGACCAACCTTTCATTTGGCGCGGATTGGGCATCAAAGATCCCGGTTGCTAAGGGCGAGTTGTTGTTTACGGGCGGACTGGCTGGAATTTGGACGTCTGGATCATCGAACGCATCTGACTTGCTTAAAGGGGGGCGAGGGCGGTTGGATCTTGGACTTGTCTATAGATTGCCCGAGAACACAGATATTAAAGTTGATCTATATCTGGATGGGATTGGTAATGGAAATTACCAGAATTATGGTTTGAGTGTAGCTATCGAGCACAGGTTTTGAGGTGCGTTGCATCTAATCAATGGGCCTGCATGTTATTTAAATTTGAGTACGGGGCCGTGAAAATGAGCAACAAAGATTGATATCAAATATAATGTCCTGGGTAGAACAGAATGGAAATGTGTGTTGAGGTGTCAATTGATTTAAACTCGATGTATTTCTTACCAACGCTTAATTTCTAACCAGTGACCTGCGCCCCTAAAATTCCTCGAGATCATGGATCTTCAGTCTGGCTTTGGATTTATCACACTGGCCGAGGCAAAGGCGATTGCGCCCGTCATTGGAGGTCAGTCGATCCAAGGGTTCTTTATTGGAATTCTGCCCGGTGCGGGGGCGACCATTGCGTCCTTCCTCGGCTATACTGTTGAGCGAAACATTGCGCCGAAACATGAGCAGGATGAATTTGGCAAAGGGTCTATCAAGGGGCTTGCTGCACCTGAAACTGCGAATAATGCTGCTTGCACGGGGTCGTTCGTGCCGTTGCTGACGTTGGGCATTCCGGGGTCGGGGACAACGGCCATATTGCTGGGCGCTTTGATTGCGTTGAACGTATCACCGGGTCCACGCCTGATGATAGACGAGCCGCAGATTTTCTGGGTTGTCATCATGTTGATGTTCATCGGCTTTATCCTTAGCGAGATGATGGAGGACAATTTTGCGCGGTCCATGCAATTGTATGATGGGATCTCGTTCATCTGGGAACGCCCGATGACACTGGGTCTGTTGGTGATTGCGGCGATTTTGCAACCTATCGTGCGCGACGCGCACGCAAGGCGATCAGGGGTGTGGCGGACGGGGATTGATCCTTGCCACCATTGAGTGTTGATCCCTTTCAAATCGCGCGGCACACACGGCGCAGCTATTTGAAGGAAGCCATCATGTCGAAAACAGTTCTGATCACATCCGCGACAGGTCGCATCGGCAAAGACTTAGTGGCACGCCTTGCTGTGGAACATGGCATCACTGTCCGCGCATGCTATTTTAGCGAAGCGAAGGCGGACATGCTGATGGCCTTGGGCGCAGATCAGGTTGTGAAGTTTGACCTGTCCGATCCCGCAACATGGGACGCAGCTTTAGATGGTGTGGATGCGGTCTATTCTGCATCTCTGGATCCGATGTTACAGGGACATATGGCATTTTCGAAAGCGTTGGGCGAACGCAAAGGCCAGATTAGTCATGTGGTGCGGGTCAGCTGTATGGGGGCAGATACGAACACAGCGTCGTATGTCGCAGATCAACATGCGTCCCGCGCAGGGGTGGCCATACCGTTGATGTTGCAGCACTATTGGTGGGGTGAGAAGGCGTTGATTGATGCAGGGTTGAACGTTACGGCGCTGCGCAATAACTTTTTCATGAACCACCTTCTGAAAACAGATTGCGAAACGATTGATCAAGAAGGTTGGTTTTCAAACCCCTTGGGCGACATGCGCAATTCGTTTGTTTCCACCCGTGATATTGCCGAAGCTGCAGCCGTGACCTTGATCGAAGGGCCGGATCGTCATGCTAACAAGTTTTACGACATCACAGGTCCCGCACCCCAATCTATGGCCGAAATTGCAGCTGACCTAGGCCGCGCAATGGGCAAAGATATTGAATACCGTGCCCAGTCGATGATTAATTTCGAAGCGGACTTTGGGGCCACACGTGCTGAATTTTTCGAGTATCTGACCAACGGCTTCTACACCCGTTGCAGTCCTGATTTTTACAACCTGACAGGCCACAAACCAACGTCCTATTACGATTATCTGACCACCAAAGGTCCTGCAGGTGAGACGGGGTTAGAGGAGTTGTGGCAAGGCAATCTGTGGAAAAAAGGTGAAGACGCGATGAAGGATGCGGCCAAGGCCTAAACATCTGCTTTGACCGGAAACATGTCGCTTTCCGGTCAGCATTTGCCTTCTTGCGATCTTAATCTGCGCGGGCAGGGGGATTGCTTTATGGATGGCTCGAAACTTGATCCGCGTATTCAGCGTGTGTCGTTCAAATCGGATGACGGTGCAGGTGATCGCGCCCGCATTGGTCTGCTGGTTCTGGAATCCGATCAAACGATGGAACATGAATTTCGCGCGTTGACGGATATTGAAGGTGTGTCAGTTTATCATGCGCGGTTGGCGAACGATGTTGTCGTGACGCCAGAAACCCTTGCCAATATGGAAAAAGAACTGCCCATCGCGGCCAGTTTGATCCCCGATTATATGGGAATTACGTCGCTGGGATACGGCTGTACGTCTGCGGCGACGATCATCGGCGAAGACCATCTGTCTGCGATTTTTGAGGATATTCATCCGTCTGTCCCATCTACCAATCCTTTGACCGCCGCCAAGGCTGCGCTGCGGGCCTTGGGCGTCACGCGCCTTGCGCTTTTGACGCCTTACACACCTGACGTGACGACTGCGATGCAAGCGAAGTTCTCGGAAGCGGGAATCGAAGTTGATGTGGTCGGATCGTTTTATGAAGACAGCGATTTGGTGGTTGGAAAAATCTCACCCCAATCGATCTTAGAGGCCGCCGTCGACATCGGATCATCCGACACATGCGACGGTGTCTTTATCGCCTGCACCAGCCTGCGGGCAGCGGGTATCATCGCGGACGCTGAACAACAGCTGGGCAAACCCGTAACCGCCAGCAACCATTGCCTCGCGTGGCACTTGCTGCGTCTTGCGGGCATTGATGACACGGTCGACGGGTTCGGCCAGCTTTATCATACAACACTGACTTAAGGGCGCAGATCATGACTCAATTTACCCGTGGTTTTTCCGCCGCCGAATACGCAGGCCGCATTGAACGCGCACAGACCAAAATGCGTGCACAG
>JBMZCY010000186.1:0-4246 GCA_049613825.1 Planktomarina sp. | reverse complement strand
TAACAAGCACGATGCAAGGTCAATCACAAGAAGGTGTAGGAGCGCTAACTGATAATATTGAAGCGATGAATAGGCTTAGCGAAGTGATGGGGGAGTCGAGTGTCGAAATTGGCAAGCTAAGCAAAGAAACAGAAAATATTGGTAATATTTTAGATGTTATTAAAGGCGTAAGTTCTCAAACAAATTTATTGGCGTTGAATGCGGCAATAGAAGCTGCACGAGCAGGTGAAGCTGGTCGTGGCTTCGCGGTTGTGGCGGATGAAGTTAGACACTTAGCACAACGTACCCAAGAAGCGGCGGTTGAAATTGAGAAAATGATTGAAAACTTGCAGCAAGGTACAATTTCTGTTGTCAGTACTATGGAAGAAAGTCAACGAAACAGTGCAACCAGTGTTGACAAAGCGACTATCGCCGATAAAAAAATGCAATCAATAATTCAAGCATTACAACAAGTTGATCAAGAAAATCATGCCGTTGCTGAGGCAACTTTACAACAAAGCGATGTGATCAAATCTATTGATGAAGACATTTTACACTTGATGGATTTGAACCAAAAAGGGGTTGAAAACCTTCAACAAACTGATCAAACGAAATCTCGCCGGTGGAATTCTTGGATCCCTTCAGCTCATCCCGCCCGCGATACCGATACCAACTGCCCAGCCAGTCAAACGGTTCACGGATCATCGCAAATGTCTCCAGCCCCTTCATATCCACCGCATCCAGAAGGGGGCGCATAAAGCGGTTAAAGCGATAGACTGGCATGTGTTTGAGGGTCGGGGGGTTCTTCAACGCCATATCTGCGTGTGGCGCAAGAATCAGATCAATCGCAGACGTGCCCGTCTTAGGCACCGAAAAGATCACCAATTTATGCTTCCAAAACACCAACATAGCATCCATACCTTATTTCTTTTGCCCATCTTAACCACGCCTTAACCCAAAGCGCAAAAAGTAAGGCGTAGAAAGTTTGAATAGAATTGTTCTTGAAACGTTCGCATTTTGCATGATAAGAACACACCAAGAACAAAGCAGTGATTGCCGCAAACCCTGCGGTATGGGATAAGGACTCAAATCCATGGCAACGGCAGATCTTTTGACAATGAAACCTAAAACAGGCGACCGCCAAAAAGCACTCGACAGCGCATTGGCGCAGATCGAACGGCAATTCGGCAAAGGCTCAATCATGAAATTGGGTGACGATAACGCCATCCAACAAATCGAAGCGACCTCGACCGGGTCTTTGGGCCTTGATATTGCCCTTGGCATTGGTGGTATTCCAAAGGGCCGGATTATTGAAATCTACGGTCCTGAATCATCGGGCAAGACGACGCTGACCCTGCACTGTGTGGCAGAGGAACAGAAAAAGGGTGGCGTCTGTGCCTTTGTTGACGCGGAACACGCGTTGGACCCGCAGTACGCCAAAAAGTTGGGTGTTGATCTAGATGAATTGCTGATTTCCCAGCCTGACACAGGTGAACAAGCGTTGGAAATTACGGAAACTTTGATCCGGTCCGGCGCTGTGAACATGATCATCATCGATTCTGTGGCAGCCTTGACACCGAAGAAAGAATTGGAAGGTGACATGGGCGACAGCGCCCCGGGTTTGCAAGCCCGCCTGATGTCCCAAGCCATGCGCAAACTGACTGCGGCGATCAGCCGGTCGAACTGTACTGTGATCTTCATCAACCAAATCCGGATGAAAATCGGCGTCATGTTCGGCTCGCCCGAGACAACAACAGGCGGCAACGCGTTGAAATTCTATTCGTCGGTCCGTTTGGACATTCGCCGCATCGGGTCCTTGAAAGATCGCGACGAAGTGGTCGGCAACGCTACCCGTGTGAAGATCGTGAAGAACAAAGTTGCCCCGCCATTCAAGCAAGTTGAATTCGACATCATGTATGGCGAAGGCATTTCCAAAATGGGTGAACTGTTGGACCTTGGTGTCAAAGGCGGCATCGTTGAAAAATCCGGATCATGGTTCAGCTACGGCGACGAACGCATCGGGCAGGGCCGCGAAAACGCGAAGAACTTCCTGCGTGAAAATAAATCCATGGCGTATGAGATCGAGGATAAAATCCGTGCGTCCCACGGCCTTGATTTTGATATGCCGAAAGAAGAACACGTCGCCGATGATGGCGACGCAGTTTTAGACAGCTAAAACGTACAAACGCCCCGTTAAATCAGCGGGGCGTTTTGCTGCCTGTGTGGACAGTTTCCACACACACCGCTACATCTGCATCAACCCATACTTTCAAGGCGATGCACGATGCCCAGCGTAAATGATATCCGATCCAGCTTTCTGAATTACTTCGCCAAAAACGGGCACGAAGTTGTGCCTTCCAGCCCGCTTGTGCCACGCAACGATCCGACGTTGATGTTCACCAATTCGGGCATGGTGCAGTTCAAGAACTTGTTTACAGGAGTTGAAACCCGCGATTACAACCGTGCTACTTCTGCCCAGAAATGCGTCCGTGCTGGGGGCAAGCACAACGACCTGGACAATGTCGGCTACACAGCGCGTCACCACACGTTCTTTGAAATGTTGGGCAACTTCAGTTTTGGCAATTACTTCAAAGACGACGCGATTCGTTTTGCGTGGGAAGTGATCACCGAAGAATTCCAAGTTCCCAAAGATCGCTTGTATGTCACTGTGTATCACACAGATGACGAAGCTGCATTGATCTGGAAAAAGATCGGCGTGCCGGAAGATCGCATCATCCGCATCGCCACATCCGACAACTTCTGGCAAATGGGACCAACTGGTCCGTGTGGGCCGTGTACTGAAATTTTCTACGATCACGGCGAACACATTTGGGGCGGCCCTCCGGGTTCACCCGAAGAAGACGGCGACCGGTTCATCGAAATCTGGAACATCGTTTTCATGCAAAACGAACAGTTCGAAGACGGATCGATGACAGCACTGGATATGCAATCTATCGATACCGGTATGGGGCTGGAACGCATCGCGGCCCTGCTGCAAGGGTCGCACGACAACTACGACACTGACATGATGAAGGCACTGATCGAGGCATCGGCGGATGCCACCTCTGTTGATCCATACGGTGATCAGAACGTGCATCACCGCGTGATTGCGGATCATCTGCGGTCAGCGTCGTTCCTGATTGCGGAAGGGGTGCTGCCGTCGAAAGATGGTCGCGGCTACGTTTTGCGCCGGATCATGCGCCGCGCGATGCGTCATGCGCACCTACTTGGTGCGAAAGATCCTGTCATGCACCGTTTGGTCCCTGCGTTGGTGGGCCAAATGGGCGGCGCGTACCCTGAGTTGATCCAAGCGAAATCATCGATCACAGACACATTGCTGCAAGAAGAAGCCCGTTTCCGCACCACGCTGGATCGCGGCCTAAAACTGCTGGAAGACGAAGTTGGCGGAATCGCCGAAGGGGGCGCATTGGACGGGCGCACAGCGTTTAAACTGTATGACACCTTCGGCTTTCCTTTGGATTTGACCCAAGACGCCTTACGCGAAAAAGGCATGTCAGTCGACACCGACGGTTTCGATACAGCCATGGAAGAACAGAAAACCAAAGCTCGTGCAGCTTGGTCAGGGTCGGGTGAAGCAGCTGATAACACCATTTGGTTTGACGTGGTCGACAAGCATGGCGCAACAGATTTCCTTGGATACGAATCCGAATCTGCCGAAGGCCAAGTCGTTGCAGTGGTTGTGGATGGGGCGCTCGCTGACGCTGCCGCCCAAGGCACTAAGGTTCAAATCGCCATGAACCAAACTCCCTTCTATGCTGAAAGCGGTGGTCAGGTTGGTGATACCGGAATGCTGAAAACGGCGGACGCGACAGTGACAATCATCGACACGCGCAAGTCCGCAGATGTGTTCATACATTTCGGCGAAGTCACTGAAGGTACGCTGAACACTGGCGCCGCTGCTGAATTGATCGTTGATCATAGCCGCCGGACTCAAATCCGCGCAAACCACTCGGCCACGCACCTGCTGCACGAAGCGTTGCGCGATGCGTTAGGTGAACACGTGGCGCAGCGTGGATCGTTAAATGCGCCGGATCGCTTGCGGTTTGATTTCAGCCATAACTCTGGCCTGACGCTGGATGAGTTGAAGCAGGTCGAGGCTGAGGTGAACTATTACATCCGTCAAAACGCCTCGGTCGATACACGTATCATGACGCCAGACGACGCTCGTGCCATGGGCGCGCAGGCGTTGTTCGGGGAAAAATACGGCGATGAAGTGCGCGTGGTGTCAATGGGCAAACAAGCGGGG
>JBMZCY010000185.1:0-4269 GCA_049613825.1 Planktomarina sp. | reverse complement strand
CGGCATGTGGCCAATGCCATCCAGGATCACCAGATTGGCGTCGGGAATGACTTTGGACGTCGGGATCGAATGGATGTCGATTGGAACCGTGGTGTCCGCAGTGCCATGCAACATTTCAACGGGCAGGGTCAGGCCATCATACAACGGGGCCATATCAACCACATGGGGACGCAAGCTGTTCACTTGCCGTGCATTTGCACGGAAACTGAACGGACGCACAGACAGGTGCGCGCCAATATGGGCATCATATCCATCGGGCGCTGCTTGCGGTTCAAACACGCCTTCGATGGCATCATTGAAGCGTTGTTCGGTGGCAATGGCCGCGATCAGGTAGGGCACAACTGCCCCGCCCAAAGCACTTTGTGTGGCGCGATAATACAAGCCCAAATCACCGGGCCAAGGTTGCGAAACAGATGCCACAAGAACCAATGCCACAGGCTGTTCTTCTAAAGCCCAGCCCAAGGATACTGCACCACCAAACGATTGACCCACGACAATCGGATTTTCAACGTTCAAGGCTTTGGCCGCAGCAATCAGCATCTTGGCCTGTTCCCGCGGGCTTTCCCCGTCAGTGTTAAAAGCGTTCACAAATTCAGGTGCCGCGCGATCCGTATACCCCAGACCGGGGCGATCAAACGCAATAACGCGGTAATCCTGCGCCAGTTTGTCGATCATGCTGAACGTCCAGTCGCGCAAATTGCCACTGGCTCCATGAATCAAAATCACTGCAGGGCCTGTGCCTTTTTCGAAGTAGTGCACTTTGCGCCCGTTTACTTCGACAAACTGTCCTAAGGGCGGATAAGACGCTTCAGCCGATGCCTCGGCGTTGTTTGCACGCCATGCCACAATACCGACAATCACGACCACGAGGACCAAGAAGATTATGAACCATTTCATGTGCCAATCGCCTCAATATCAAAATCGGTGGTTTGATAGATCTGATTGATCCAGTTGCCGTACAAAAGATGCGCATGGCTGCGCCAGCGGTTTAGCGGGTCTTGGGTCGGATCATCATCCGGATAGTAATGGCCTGGCACATTGATCGGGGTTCCGGCCGCGACATCGCGATCGTATTCCTGTTTCAATGTCCCACTGTCATATTCAAAATGGTTAAAGATATAGAGTGCGCGATGCGCGGGATCTTCCACCAGACAGGGACCTGTATTCACAGAACCGAGCAGTGTTTTTAACCCCTCAGCCGCAGAAATCTCACCCTGCTTCATTTCCGTCCAACGGCTGACAGGGATTACACATTCATCTGAAAACCCCCGTAGATAAGGCGAGGTCGGATCAAGATTGCGTTGCTTGAAACACCCGAACGCTTTTTCCGGCAGAATGTGTTTCTTCACCCCGTGAAAATGTTGAATCATCGCCATCCCGCCCCAGCACACGCCAAAGGTGGAATGCACGTTGGTCTGGGTCCAGTTCATCACTTCTGTCAGTTCATCCCAATAGGTGACATCTTCGAAGTCCAGATGTTCAATCGGCGCGCCGGTGATGATCAAACCATCGAATTTTTCGTGCTTAACGTCTTGGAAAGGGCGGTAAAACTCCTCCATATGCTCGGCGGCTGTGTTCCGCGTTTGATGTTCGGACATGCGGATCAGGGTCAGTTCGATCTGCAACGGGGTCGCACCGATCAAACGGGCGAACTGATTTTCTGTCTGAATTTTCTTCGGCATCAGGTTCAAAAGGCCAATGCGCAAGGGGCGCACATCCTGACGGTCCGCGTGCTGCGGGTCCATCACCATCACGCCCTCGGCCTTTAGCAGGTCGTGGGCAGGCAGGTTTTCTGGAATCTTGATTGGCATGGTTCTTCTTCTTTTGGTGTGTTGGACAGATAAGCACTCAGGCTTGTTCTTCCAACGTCTGTGCAATTAACGCGTCAAACAGCGCCGGAGTTTCACAGGCAGCGATTTCTTCTGCAGTTACCGTCACACCCCACTTGGCCATGTCCGCATATTTCGGTTCCCGGCGGGTGATGGCCTTGGCGTAGGTGAAGCGAATAAATTCATCGGGGTTCACTTTGTCCGGCGCCACATTGCGGGTCGTGCAGAATTCATCCCACGCAGCGGTCAGGAATTCCGGCGTATAGCACATTGGCTTTGGATCGCTGTCGAACCGCGCAATCAGGCGGTCCAGATGGGCATCTGCGCCTTTGATCCAGACCATCAATGTGTTCTGCGACAGGCAGTTCATCACTGGGTCGTTCGGATCGTTTGGATCAACCACCTCGACAATGCTGCCACCTGTGTCGCAGACAAAATCGCCATAGCCATACAGGTTCTGCGCACGGTCGATGAAGTGAGGCGTATCCAGCAATGCCGAAACCTCGGCTACATCATGTTGGTCCTGCCGCTTGCGGTATTCATCAATCGGAATGCCACCCAAAGCAGTATCACCCGGTTTGCCCAGATAGGTCGACAGCGGGTTCAGGTTCTCAAACGTGATATTTGATCCGATATAGATAGAATCCGACCGCAACAGGTCTGCGAGAAACGGGTTCGTCATCGCAACTTTCTTAAAGTTATCAACGATATATTCACCCATGTACCGCGTCCCGATCCGGTAATCGATCGAGTAATGGAACCATCCACCCGTATGCCGCAACATGTTGGACACATGGGTTTTCCCAAGGCCTGACATCGCAAACAAACACACACGTTTCTTGGGTGCTGCAAGCCAGTCATCAGCGGATTTATAGATCATCGGGCTGGGCCTTTCGGTCGTGTTGTCCTGACCCTAAATCAGTCCAGCAAGCGGGGGAAGAGCGTTCGGTTCAAGATCAGTAATCCGATTACCAAAATGCCAAACCCGATAAACGCTTGCAGACCTAATGCTTCGCCCAGAACCAAGGCACCAAGGGTGATGGCGATGGGGGCGACGATCATTGTCACAACACTCAGGTTGCCAGCACCTGCCGTGCGCAGAACGCGGTAGTACATCAAATACGCAATTGCCGTTGCGATGAAAGATGAATGCGCCATGGCCAGCATTGTCACTGGCTGCAGGTTCAATGTCGGCACGCCGTCAAACACCAGAACAATCGGGATCATCAGCACAGTTGATCCGGTCAGCATACCCATCGCCGAAATTTCGGACCGCAGGCCGGACAGTTGCAAACGGCCCCATGCGGCAGCGAATGCATAGCTGACAGTTCCAAGGATAACCGCCCATTGCGCGATGGATTTCAGATCAAAATACAATAGATTGCTGGGTCCAATGGCCGTGATCACACCTGCCAAGCCGATCACAACGCCAACAGCTTTCCGCTTTGACAGGCGTTCGTCTTTCAACACCAACGCCGCGACCAGTACGCCAAACACTGCCGTTCCGGCGTTAAAGATCGAGGTTAGTCCGGTTTCAATATACAACTGCCCCCACGCCATCAGAATGAACGGAATCACATTGTTCAGCGCGCCCATAATAAATAACGCGCCCCATGTTTTCGCATCCCTTGGGATCGGAATGCCGCGGATCAGGACATAGGCCCATAACGCAAGTGCGGCCCATCCCACGCGGTGCAATACCGATGTCAGGAACGGCACTTCGTCCAGTACAAAGCGGATCGATAGAAATGTCCCACCCCAAATCAGGGCCAAAAGGCAGAGTTCTAATGTCGTGCGGGGGGTAAGGTTTTTTTGCGTCGTCATGCAGGTTGCGTGACGGGTTTGGTGGGCAAGGGCAATCTGTTTCTTGCGCAGAATAAGGAAAACCCCGCACAATGGCGGGGCTTGGAATATTTTTACCGAATTCTATTAGAATTCATACGCGACGGAAAAACCAAAACCTTTTGCAGAATTGTCGCTGAAAGTACCGCGCGCTGTTCCACCAGTTTGGATTGTTGCATCGCCAAGTTTAGTGTAATTTACACCACCACTGAAGATGACATTGTCCATTTGGTAACGACCACCGATTGTGATGCCTGTGTTCCCATCGGTTGGCGCCAATGGTGAAACCATCTCGCCGCTGGACGCTTCATATGACAATGTCGCGGACATAGCGAAATTTTCTGTAATTGTGCGACCTACGCCCAACGTAAAACGGTTACCCGAGCTGAGTGACAGCAGGTTGGTACCACCTGCACCTGCTGGTGCAACTGTAGTGTCACCCCAATTTGCGCGACGGATGGACCCGAAAACAAGTGTACCTTCTGCAACACCAGTTTGGAAATCCAGGTTCCAAGCGCTTGGTGTTGTGACAGTTGTAACTGAATTGCCGGCACCGTCAGTCGTTGGTAAGTCATGATCAATTTCAGAGAAGTAGGTT
>JBMZCY010000184.1:0-4276 GCA_049613825.1 Planktomarina sp. | reverse complement strand
GTTCGCGTTCCGTTAGGGTTGCCGCCACATCATCTTCGGCCACCGCCCGCGCAGCCAGTGCAGCCGCAATCTGGGTTTGCAACGATGTTTCAGTCGCTGCCGCAGCAACAGCCGCTTGATCCGCCGTCGTCAACTGCGCCTGCAACACCTTTATCTGCGCCTGTGCTGCTGCCAGATCAGCCTGCAACGTAGCCAGTGTCGCATCGCGGTCACCCACGGTGCCTTCTGTCGTCTGCAGCAAATCCCTCAACCCAGCAATTTCCGCGTCCTTGGCAACCACTGCCGTCTGCGCCGCAGCAAGATCAGCCGCCAATTGATCGCGTTCAGCATTGCGATCCCCAAGGGTCGCGGCAGCATCGGCAAGACTGGCTTGCAATGCAGTCAATTCGGCCTCACGTACTTGCAAGCGAGCCAAGGCCTGCACCAGTTCTTCCTGCGCATTTTCGCCAACACCGCGTGCAGCATCCAACTGTTCAGCCGTCAGTTCCTGTGCTGCATCAGCCGCAGCCAAAGCCAGGAATGTTGTCGCCAATCGCGCGTCCAAATCCGCCTGCGCGACATTCGCAGCGGCCAACAGGGTCAAAGTATCCTCAGCACGTTTCTTTTCATCAGCCAGCGCCAGCGTCATCGCATCCAGATCACCTTGTGAAGTTTCCAAGTCCCTGCGCAGCTGTTCAGCCGCTGCAATCTGGGCCAGTTTCGCAGTTTCTTCTGCTGTCAGCGCCTGTTCCAAACCCGCCACGCGCGTGCGGAGGAGTTCGGCAGCCGCAGCCTCCAACTCAGTCTCGGTCAGGCGGGTTTGCAGGTCAGCCGCTTGCGCCTTTAACGCCGAAAGATCAGTCGTCAAAGTGGCGGACTGATCTTGGGATGCGGCAAGCAGTGCCAATGTACTGGTCAGGCTGGTCGCAGTCTCGGCCGCCTTCGCACGGATATCAGCCAGTTGCAGCTCCAGTGCTTCACGTTGCACAGCGGCCAAACGTGCCGCTTCCACTTGGGCATCAATTTCATCGCGTGCGGTGGTCAGCTCAGAAGTCAGGGTTGTGGTCTGATTTTCAAGCCCAGCAATCTGCGCATTAGCGTCGTTTCGTTGCGCCAAAAGACTGGCCACTTGAGTTTCAAAATCAACGATACGTCCGTCACGATCTGACACTTGTGCCGTCAAGCGACCGATCAGCGCGGTTTGTGCCGCCGCTTGGTCCTGTGCATCTGACAGATTGCCCTGTAACAGCGTCACTTGCCCGGACAAGTCGTCATTCACTTGCCGCTGGAATCCCAACGCAGTCCCCAGTTCTGTGATTTGGGCCGCAAGCGAAGACAGTTCCAAATCCTTGGCCGCAATCGTGTCGGACATTTCATCAAGCTGGGACCCCTGCCCTTTGATCGTTTCCTGCAACACGAATTGCACCACCATAAAGATGGTCAACACGAACATCAGAACCAGCAAAAGCCCCGTCATCGCATCCACAAAACCGGGCCAGATCGACGCTTGGAACCGTGCGCCTGTGCGGCGGGACAAAGCCATAGGTCAGCTGTCCTTGTCTGTCATGCGTTGTGTGTTTGCCGTATGCGTTGCCTGCGCAAAGGCCCACATGGATTTGGACAAGTTTGCAATATCATTGCGCAATTCCCCGACGCTTTCCTGACGCCCGGCGCTAATTTCTTCCAATATCCGCAGCATTTGCACATCAATCGACCGCAGGCGCATCCGGCTTTCAGCATCTATGCCATCACCACCGCCATCAGCTTGCATACGTGACACCATCTGTTCCTGACTGGCCGCGACACGCTCCAATGCTTCGGTCTGGCCGGTGTCCAGCTTGCGGGCCAGATTATTCAAAGTACTGGTCAGCTCATACAACCGATTGTCCACATCCGCCTGCCCTGCGCTGGCCTGTGCATACATCTGGTTCATCCCGTCCATTTGTTCGGACATTTGATCCATCATGGATGCTAGAACCGACTGATCTGCGCTACCTTCCCCTTCGCCGCCTGCGAAACCAACGCGAGTGATGGTGGACAGCCAGTCTTCCAGTTCCTGATAAAACCTGTTCTGACCACGGCCTGCAAACAATTCCAGCAGACCCACAACCAGCGATCCCGCAAGACCCAAAAGGGATGAGGCAAAGGCAACGCCCATACCGTCCAATTGCCCTTCAAGGCCGGATTGCAAACGGCCAAAGATCGCCAAAGCATCATCGCCTTCGGACGGAGTGAGGGACTGAATGGTCTGCACCAAGGCAGGCACTGTTGTTGCAAGGCCGTAAAATGTCCCCAGCAACCCCAAAAAAATCAGCATATTCGCGATGAATCGCGTCAGATCGCGTTGTTCATCGATTCGGCTGGCGACAGAATCCAAGATCGAACGACTGGACTGTGATCCCAACTGGACCCGTGCCCCCCGCTGACGCAGCATCGCAGCCAGTGGCGCCAGCAGTTGTGGCGCTTGAGTCATATGGTGACCGACACGTTGTTCCGCGAAACCTTCGATCCATTGCACAGACCGGACCAATGACAGAACTTGCACAAAGCAAGCACACACACCCACAAAAAACACGAACATGATCACTGCGTTGAAATACGGGTTGTCCAGAAACACAGGGCCCACAGATGGAAACGCCCAATACCCCAGACCACCGACCAGCCCAACGATGATAATCATCGTGGTAATCTGTGAAAACGGTTGTGAAAAACTTGAACGAGGTGCGCGGGCTGAGGTGTTCATCTGATCGCCTGGTGGATTGACTGATTTGCGACGACTCTAGCGCTTTGAACGGGGCAAAGGCAAAACCTTAATCACTTGTTAGGGCACGAACACGGGCTGTCAGCCATTCCATATCCGGGTCGGGGATGTCCAAGTCCTGCAACAGATTGGCGGTGTTGTACAAATATTCGGGATTTGGGCCTTTGCCCCCTACCGCACGAGCAATCACTTGGGCCTGTTGTTCTAGTGCCATCCCCGCGCAATACTGTTCATGGTCGCGGTTAATGATATAAGTCACCGCCTGCACCTGACGCCCGTCGTGTAGGGTCAGATCCAACCAATCTTCGTAATATGCAGATGAAATCAGTTCCCGTTCCCGCAACATGGCAAGCACATCGTCTTTGTCACCATCCGCCGCGCGCAACGCCACACCCGCGCACGTACCTTCGCCTGTGTCCAAGGCCAGCACCAGCCCCGGATGATCTTCGGTTCCGCGGTGGTGAATGGACCACATGCAAAAGCTGCGCGTGTATCCGGACAGATCGGCACGCACACTTTCGACGGCCGTAAAGCCGGGGTTCCACAACAGTGATCCATAAGCAAAAACCCACATGGACGCCCTTTCGGTTTCTGGTCAATTCAGCTGCCACCTGTATAGGTGGGGCAAGTGATAAGGGAAATGGTCTGATGCGGATATTGGTGTGGATTGCAGTGGTGTTGGCTGCGGGCTGGTCGGGATACTGGTACGTCGGGGCATCAGCGGTGGAACGCGGTGCAACGCAGTGGTTCGAAGATCGCCGTGGTGAAGGGTGGGCCGCAGACACAACTGATATTTCAACCGGTGGATTTCCCAACAGGTTTGATACCACACTGACCAATATACGCCTTGCCGACCCGCAGACCGGCCTTGGCTGGCAGGCGCCGTTTTTGCAGATTTTTGCCCTGTCGTATCAACCGAATGCAGTGATTTCCGTCTGGCCTGAAACGCAAACGCTGCTGACGCCAAATGGGGATGTAGCGATTGCAACCGATGACATGCGCGCTTCGCTCCGTTTGGCGGCAAACACGGCGTTAGAGTTGGAGAATGCAGTGTTTGAGGCCAAAGCCCTACGTCTGGTGAGTGACAGTGGCTGGAACGCAGGTGCAGATTCCGCCATGTTGGCCATGCGCCGCAGAGAAGGAACTGAAGCGACTTATGATCTGTTTGTGGATGCCCAAAACGTGCTACCCGGGGACGTGTTGAAAGCAATCGTTGATCCGAACGGACGCCTGCCGGATATCTTTCAGACCGCCAATTTCGATGCCCAAGTCACATTCGACCGCCCATGGGACCGTTTCGCCGTTGAAGACCGCCGACCGCAGCCCACCAAGGTCGAACTGCGCAAGATGCAGGCGATCTGGGGGCAGATGGAGGTTTTGTTGGCAGGTGATTTCACCGTCGATTCCGCAGGTCGACCCGATGGGACTGTAACCATAAAAGTGACGAACTGGCGCGATATTCTGGCCTTGGGTGTGGAAAATGGCATCTTGCCGGATAACTTTGCCAGTACGCTGGAAACTCTGTTGGGGGCGGCG
>JBMZCY010000183.1:0-4278 GCA_049613825.1 Planktomarina sp. | reverse complement strand
CGCTGGGGGCCATTTCCGGCATAAGGAGAAGCGACATGAAACTGCACGAACTTCGTGACAATCCGGGTGCAACCCGTACCAAAAAACGCATCGCACGTGGCCCAGGCTCGGGCAAAGGTAAGACAGCTGGCCGTGGTATCAAAGGTCAGAAGTCCCGTTCTGGTGTAGCGATCAAAGGCTACGAAGGCGGTCAAATGCCATTGTACCAACGTCTGCCAAAGCGTGGGTTCAACAAGCCAAATCGTGCGAAATATGCAGTGATCAATCTTGGGATCATTCAGAAATTCATCGACGCAGGCAAATTGACTGGTGACATCACCGAAGACAGCCTGATCGCAAGCGGCGCAGTCCGTCGTAAGTTGGATGGTGTACGTGTTCTGGCCAAAGGCGAATTTTCCGCCAAGGCAAACATCACAGTCACCGGCGCCTCTGCTGGGGCAAAAGCAGCTGTAGAAGCTGCTGGCGGCTCACTGACGGTCAATTCCCCGGCACCTGCGGCAGAATAAGCTGTTGTAGGTGGCCATAGTGCTGCTTACATAAGTTCAAGTTTTCCAAACGTCGCCACCGGGAAACCGATTGGCGACGTTTTTTCTTAGGGAGAGACGCCAATGGCATCCGCCGCAGAACAAATGGCCGCCAATCTGAATTGGGGCACGTTCGGTAAAGCAACAGAGCTGCGCCAACGCATCCTTTTCACCATTGGTCTTTTGATCGTTTACCGCATCGGGACGTATATCCCTGTGCCGGGGATCGACCCGATTGCGCTGCAATCGTTCATGGATCAGGCCGCAAGCGGTATTGGTGGTGTCTTGTCGATGTTCACCGGTGGTGCGCTGTCGCGGATGGGTATCTTTGCCTTGGGTATTATGCCCTATATTTCAGCCTCTATCATTGTGCAGCTTCTTGGCGCCATGTGGGAGCCGATGAAGCAAATGAAGAAAGAGGGTGAGGCCGGTCGCAAAAAGATCAACCAATACACCCGTTATGGCACAGTGGTTTTGGCAACGTTCCAGGCTTATGGTCTGGCTGTAAGCCTGCTTGCCGGTGATTTGGCTGCGGCGACAACGCCTGCGGATGAATGGTTCTTCACCATTGCCTGTGTGATTACCTTGGTGGGTGGCACCATGTTCCTGATGTGGTTGGGTGAACAGATCACCGCGCGCGGCATTGGTAACGGTATTTCCTTGATTATCTTTGTGGGCATCATTGCCGAACTTCCAGCAGCCTTTGGCCAGTTCTTTGAACAAGGCCGGACCGGTGCAATTGCGCCTGGTGTGGTTCTAGGTGTGATTGCGATGCTGCTGGTCACCTTGGCGTTTGTGGTGTTCATGGAACGGTCCTTGCGCAAGGTGCATATTCAATATCCACGCCGTCAGGTTGGGATGAAGGTTTATGATGGCGGTTCCAGCCATTTGCCGATCAAAGTGAACCCAGCTGGTGTTATCCCCGCGATCTTTGCGTCTGCCCTGTTGCTGTTGCCAACAACACTGGCGACCTTTGGCGGCGGTCAGTCTGGCCCGGTGATGTCAACGATCCTGGCCTACTTTGGCCCAGGTCAGCCTGCCTATCTGGCGTTCTTCACCTTCATGATTGTGTTCTTCACTTACTTCTACACCAAAGAAGTTGCGTTCAAGACAGATGAAGTTGCGGACAATCTGAAAAACCAAAACGGTTTTGTGCCGGGCATCCGCCCAGGGGCAAAGACAGCCGAATATCTGGACTATGTGGTGACACGTCTGTTGGTTCTGGGTTCCGGTTATCTGGCTTTGGTTTGTTTGGTTCCAGAAGTGCTGCGCAGCCAGTTTGCAATCACAGCTTACTTTGGCGGTACATCGATCTTGATCATTGTATCCGTCGGGATGGACACTATTCAGCAAGTTCAATCGCATTTGTTGGCCCATCAGTACGAAGGTCTGTTGGAGAAATCGAATTTGCGCGGTAAGAAACGCAAGAAATCACCAGCACGGCGGTAATATAGACCCATGAATATCATCCTTTTAGGGCCCCCAGGCGCGGGCAAAGGTACGCAGGCCAAAATGTTGGTCGAAGAACGTGGCATGGTGCAGCTGTCAACTGGTGACATGCTGCGCGCCGCCCGCACCTCTGGCACTGAAATGGGCAAGAAGGTTGCGGCTGTTATGGACGCGGGCCAGCTTGTTACGGATGAAATTGTGATTGGGTTGATCGCAGAACAGTTGGAAGATTCAAACCACGGTGGTTTTATCTTCGACGGTTTCCCACGGACATTGGCCCAGGCAGACGCCTTGGGTGAATTGCTGGCGGAAAAAGGCACAGGCCTGGATCATGTGATCGAAATGCAAGTGGATGACGACGCTTTGGTCAGCCGCATTGTGGCCCGGTCCACCTGTGGTGAATGTGGGGAAGGGTACAATGACATATCCAAACCCATTCCTGATGACGGTAAGTGTACCAAATGTGGCAACACCGAATTCAAACGCCGCGCGGATGATAACGAAGACAGCCTGAAAACCCGTTTGATGGCGTACTACAAAGATACATCCCCGCTGATCGGCTATTACTATGCAAAAGGCCAATTGGCCCGCATTGATGGCCTGGCGGATATTGATGACGTGAAGACCTCTATCGCAAGCGTTTTGCGGTCTTAACCTTAGGTTGAACCGCTTCTGACAGCCCCAAAAACATCCTAAAGGGATCAAGGGGTTGACGGGCGCAGGGAATCGTCATACCTGCCCTCATCCGAGGTCTTAAGGATTTATTTCCCCCTAGAACGTCGGTTCGTTTAGGCTCGCTGAAAATGCGGGCCTTTGTCTGTGAAAAAAGGTTCTGGATCTACGGAACCGCAGTGAAAGGAATATGCCTTGGCTCGTATTGCCGGCGTAAACATCCCGACCCATAAACGGGTCCCGATTGCCCTGACTTATATTACTGGAATTGGCCACACATCAGCCGCAGAAATCTGCGAAAGCGTGAAAATCGACGTAACCCGTCGTGTGAACGAATTGTCTGATGCGGAAGTTCTAGCCATTCGTGAACATATCGACGCGACTTACACCGTTGAAGGTGACCTGCGCCGTGAAGTTCAAATGAACATCAAACGCCTGATGGACCTGGGTTGCTACCGCGGTCTGCGCCATCGTCGTAATCTGCCTGTGCGCGGTCAGCGTACACATACAAACGCACGGACCCGTAAAGGCCCTGCAAAAGCCATCGCTGGCAAGAAGAAGTAAGGGCAGATAAATGGCACGTGATAAAAGAGCGCCTAAGCGCAAGGAACGTAAAAATATCGCATCGGGCGTTGCCCACGTGAATTCTTCGTTCAACAACACAAAAATTCTGATCTCTGACGTTCAGGGCAATGCAATCTCTTGGTCCTCTTCTGGCACCATGGGTTTCAAAGGTTCCCGGAAGTCGACACCTTATGCGGCACAGATGGCTGCAGAAGATGCGGGCAAGAAAGCCCAAGATCACGGCGTGAAAACATTGGAAGTTGAAGTGCAGGGCCCAGGTTCGGGTCGTGAAAGCGCATTGCGTGCTTTGGCTGCACTGGGTTTCAACATCACATCCATCCGCGATGTGACCCCAATGGCGCACAACGGCTGTCGCCCACCAAAGCGTCGCCGCGTTTAATTTTTGATTTCGGGCTGTGCCTTCGGGCGCGGCCCTTCTTTCGCATTATCCCTCGAGCGTTTTTGTCATCGGACATGGGGCAGAAACAAGAATGGAGGTTCGCATGATCCATAAGAACTGGGCCGAATTGATTAAACCAATGCAGCTGGACGTAAAGCCGGGCAATGACCCGTCCCGTCAAGCTACACTTAGCGCTGAACCACTGGAACGTGGCTTTGGTCTAACTTTGGGCAACGCCCTGCGCCGCGTATTGATGAGCAGCCTGCAAGGCGCCGCCATCACGTCTGTGCAAATCGACAATGTTCTGCACGAATTCTCTAGCGTTGCTGGCGTTCGTGAAGATGTCACCGACATCATCTTGAACCTGAAAGGCGTTTCCCTGCGCATGGAAGTCGAAGGCCCCAAGCGCCTGTCGATCAATGCCAAGGGCCCGGCCGTTGTTACCGCAGGTGACATCTCCGAATCTGCCGGTATCGAGGTTCTGAACCGCGATCACGTGATCTGCCACCTTGATGACGGCGCTGAGCTGTACGTCGAGCTGACGGTCAACACCGGTAAAGGCTACGTGTCTGCGGACAAGAACAAGCCAGAAGATGCGCCAATCGGCCTTATCCCGATCGACGCGATCTACTCGCCGGTCAAAAAGGTTGCTTACGACGTTCAACCCAC
>JBMZCY010000182.1:0-4301 GCA_049613825.1 Planktomarina sp. | reverse complement strand
AATCAGTGATATAATCGCCGTCCACGCCGCCCTTTTCAGGCACTGCGTATCCTGTGGTTGGCATGTCTGGAATACCACATTGGACCCGCACCGCCTTGTATCCTTGATCCACATACCGCGCGACGGACTCTATCAGGTCGGGCAAATCAGCCCCGGTGGCATGGGCGTACACCATTGCACCATCACGACTTTTGCCACCGAACAACTGATACAGCGGCATATTCGCCAATTTGCCTTTGATATCCCACAGGGCCATATCGACCGCGCCAAACGCAGCCATCGCGATCGGGCCACGTCTGAAATAGGCCCCACGATAGAAAAACTGCCAGATGTCTTCGCTGTTACGCGGGTCCAGCCCGATCAGGTTCGGAATGATGTAGTCTTGCAAATAGGCGGCAGGCAGTGTTTCGCGATTGTTCAGTGTCGCATCACCCAACCCGTAAACACCCTGATCTGTCATAATTTTCAAAGTGACGTAGTTTTTGCCTGGACCGCCGATGAATACTTTTGCGCCTGTAATCTTCATGTCGTATCCTCGTTTGCGTTGTGGGTCGTTCCAATCACACCACCGGATTGCCGTGCCCAGAAAGTGGCGTACAAACCGTCTTGGGCCAGCAAGTCATCATGGCTACCTTGTTCAACGATCCGCCCCTGATCCATCACAATAATCCGGTCTAACTCGGCGATAGTGGACAATCTGTGTGCAATCGAAATTACCGTTTTGCCCCGCATCACATCCCGAAGCGCTGCTTGAATTTCAGCTTCGACAGTGCTGTCTAACGCACTGGTCGCTTCGTCCAAAATCATGATCGGTGCGGCCTTCAGGATCACCCTTGCCAGTGCCACACGTTGCCGTTGACCGCCAGACAATTTCACCCCACGTTCGCCGACATGCGCATCATACCCCTTGCGCCCTTTGCTGTCTTCCAATCCAAGGATAAAGTCATGGGCGTGGGCCTGCCTTGCCGCGTGTTCAATCAGTTCTTGAGATACATCCTGTCGGCCCAGCGCAATATTGTCGCGGACAGACCGGTTCAGCAGCGCCGCTTGCTGGCTGACCATACCAATATTGTCACGCAGGCTGTCAGCCGATACCGTCGCCAGGTCCTGTCCATCAATCAAAATCTGCCCGTCTTCGGGGGCGTAAAAGCGTAGGATCAGGTTCACAAGGGTCGATTTCCCTGCCCCAGACGGCCCAACCAAACCAATCCGTTCCCCTGCCTTGATCGACAGCGACACGTCCTCAATACCACCGTCAGCCTTGCCATATCGGTGAGCGATTTCCTTAACCTCAATTGCCCCGGCCCTCAGGTTCAAATCAGGCGCATTAGGATCGAAAGAAATGGCCAGCGGTTGGGCCAATGTGCCCAACGCTTCGCGGACGGACCCAACTTGTTCAAAAATGCGACCAACAGCATCCATGATCCATTCAGCCAGTGTTGCGATCCTAAGCGATAGGGCAATCGTCGTCCCAACAATGCCAATCGTTGCCAATCCCATCGACCAGAACCAGATGCCACAACCGACAAACCCCACGATAATCAACCCTTCCAACCAGATGGTTGTCGTGCGCAAACCAACACTGATCTGGCGGGCCTCAAACAGCCTTTGACGCGTGGTTTCCAAGGCTTCTGTATGGTTATCCTCAATCTCACTTGGTTTGGCGAACAAGCTGACCGTGTCAAAGTTTGAAAACACATCGACCACCTGCCCCAACAAAGCAGATTTGGAGGCCATGAATGTTTCCATCGCATACACGACTCTTGGTACGATCCAGATCATTAATGCCGCATAGATTACGACCCACAACAGCAATGGAATGGCCAAACACACATCTGTACCTGCCATAAACATCACGATGCCAATCATATACACCGCACCAAAGGCCACAGCGTTCAAAGATTGGAAAATCACCGCCGTCGCATAGTTGCCCATCAACACCAACCGCGATGCGGTTCGGCCTGCCAGATCGTCTTGAAACCAGCCGACAGACTGCCGCGTTAGATGCGCGTGGGCACGATACCGGAACAGGCTGGCGCCGTTACAGTCTAATCCGATGTCATTTACCGCATGACGAAGGAACTGAATGAACGGGCGCACGATGATCAGCATCACGGCCGCAAACATCAGGTTTGGGGCGTGGTCCTGCCAGATCATGCCCGGTGTGCTGACGACCAGCATATCGATCAATTGCCCCGCATAGCTGATCAACCAAACCTCAACCGTTGCCGCGAGTGTGGTCATACACAGGCTTAAGATCATGACCCAACGCAGCGGAAAAAGATGCGCCCGTAAGTACGGCCAAACCGTCGTTGCGGGGGACGCCCCATCGCCATGAACGTATGGATTTACCAAATTCAGCGCAAAGCGCGTGGCACGATCGTATAAGGCAAACATCGGGCGTCCCTTCTTTAGATTAGCGTCCCAACCAGCCGCCATCGACGGGAAGCGTGATCCCCGTTACGTACCGCGCAGCTGGCCCTGCTAAGAATGTCACGGCCCCTGCGATATCCTCGGGTTCAGCCCAACGGCCTGCGGGAATACGATCAAGGATGGCCTTGTTTCGTTCAGGATCTTTCCGCAAATCCACGGTGTTGTTACTGACCACATATCCCGGCGCGACCGAGTTTACTGTGATCCCGCTCGATGACCATTCATTCGCAAGTGTCTTGGTCAAACCCGCCACACCACTTTTGGACGCAGCATACGACGGCACACGAATACCGCCTTGAAACGACAGCAGGGACGCGATGTTGATAATACTGCCGCCCTGCCCTGCCTTTACCCGCGCATTGGCAAAGGCTTGGCTGAGGAAGAAAACAACCTTCAGGTTGATGTCCATTACAGCATCCCAGTCATCCTCGGTAAATTCCAAGCTGTCATCACGACGGATAATGCCCGCATTGTTTACAAGGATATCAATCGGGCCAAAATCCTGCACGGCTTGTTCGAACGCAGATTGTGCAGCGGCGACTGTGCCAAGGTCGGCCATAACGGCGTCGGCGATTCCACCTGCATCTGCGACCTTGGCAAGTGTATCGTCCATAGACGACCGACCGACAGCAATCACGTGGCATCCTTGGCGGGCAAGATCAACTGCGATGGCTTGGCCGATGCCCGTATTAGCCCCCGTTACAAACGCACGGGTGTTTTCGAGGGAAAATCTGTTCATCGGAGTATCTCCTGTTTTGAATTCGTAAGTGTCATGCTGCGACGTTCGATCGTTTCCAGTCCCCGCGCCACAAGCGGCGATGGAATGCAGGAAATTTCAGGACTTCTTCCCAAAGGAACAGGGACAAAATCCAGAAGGCCGAGACATCGAAGTAAAGAATAAGCAGCGCAGTAGCGGGCACCCGAAACGCCCATTGCGACCAGATGAATATGTGCATCACATAAACCGTGTCACCGGACGCCCGAAGGGTATTGCCACAAATGGCATTTGTGGTGCGGGGAAACTGGATGATCAGCAAGATCGGCATGAAGCCGAACAGGATCATGCGCGTTTCCGTCGTCAGGTTCGGGTATATGATATCCAACGAAAGGCACATGATCAGAAAGATTAAAGACACAAGGCCAGCCGCGAAAAAGGCACCCCGCCACGCCCGGGATAGAAATTGATCCAGCACGGGTTCAGGTGTCCGCTTGCCCAAAAGCTGTGCCACCAAAATACCTGTGGCCTGCGTCCATTGCATAGACACCTGCCCCGCCAACATGTTCCAAGGTGCAATTAGTGTCAGTGCAGCAAACCCGTTCAGTGACATGTTCGCGTAGATTAGGGAACAGACGTGAGTTGATAACGTCGCGCTAATGAATGTTGCCGCAATGGGCAGCGCGAACCGGATGTGGCGCTTGACTGTTGGAACAAAGGTGTGGTGGTGCCACCCTCTGACGCGCAAAAGTGTGCGGTTTGTGCGCAGTAATAGGACACTCCAGAACAAGGTTTGCAGCATGATTGCGATGGCGCTGCCCAACGCCGCCCCCGCAACGCCAAGTGAGGGCAATCCCCAATATCCATGGATCAAAACGATACTGCTGGTAATGTTGATTGGGACTGAAATCAGATAACCATACAGCGGTAGTTTGCTTTGGCTGCATCCGTTGAAAAAGCTGGCGATACACTGACCAATCGCTTCAGCCAAAATAACGATGGAAAAGATGAGCAAGTAATTGTGCGCTTGGACCGCCACCTCAGGCGATGGGGCCAGCATACGAATAAGCGAGCCACCCCAGATAAGAATGCAAAATACCCCGACTGCTCCAATACCAAGGCTTACCAGCATTCCAGAGACCAGCACAGATTT
>JBMZCY010000181.1:0-4314 GCA_049613825.1 Planktomarina sp. | reverse complement strand
AACAGATCATCAGGGGGCAAACCCCTGTTAGATTTATCATCAACCAGGGTACTTTTTGTCCGAGATAGATTCTCTAAAGCGGCGTTCGAATTCGGTTTCAATCAACGAAACAACATAGTCGATGTGTTCATGGGCGGCTTGTTCAGCCTGGGCTGGTTGCGATCGGCAGATGGCTTCAACCATTCGTTCGTGTTGTTGAAACAGCGTGTCTGCAGCATTTTCAATGTCTAAAACTTCGCTACGATTATAGAATAAGCTGCTTTTGTTCAGCGAATAAAGACCCGTCATCATATGGGTCAACGTTCGGTTATGTGCCGCAAACACGATCGAATGGTGCAATTCAAGATCAAGTTCCGAAGCTTGTTCACGGTCGTTATCTTTATCCGCCCGTTGCATTTTGTCGATAATCGCCCAAAGTTCGGAACGGTCGCGCGCGGTTGCCCTTTGGGCGGCAAGACGGGCAGCGAACCCTTCCTTTTCACGACGATATTCCAGATTGTCACGAATGGCCGAAGGGGTACGATTATAGAGGGCGATCAGTGCTGGCGACATGATGTCCCCACCAAGTTTAGCAATGTATGCGCCATCCTTTGCGATGATGTTGACCAGCCCGCTTTCGTTCAGTTTTTGCAATGCTTGCCGTACTTTAGGGCGTGAAATTCCCATCTGTTCGGCCAGTTCACGTTCCCCGGGCAGCATGTCACCTTCGGTTAGAACGCCAGACAAAATCAGGTCTTCGATCTGGGTCACCGCAGTGTCGGACAGGGACTGGCTGTCTACTTTGTCAAACAGCCGTCCCGGCGCGTTCTTCTTTCGCATTGCAATGCTCCATTCGGCACAACACCGGCCGTGAACAACTTTGTATCGACAGATCAAGTATTTGGAAACCTAGGCCTCGCTTCAAAATTTATTCTGGTAAATAAACTTGACCTATTAAATTGGTTAAGTTTAATTACCAGATAACCATCTGCCGCGACTCGGGTATCCGACGTTGGTGGGGTGGGCGAAATTTCCTGGGAGGAAACTATGAAGAATTTTGTAACAGCGGCAGTGGCCGGCCTTGCGATGACTGGATCGGTGTCTGCGCAGGAAACATTGGAAATGACATCTGCGTTCGGTCGCAACCTGCCGATTTTGGGCACTGCTGCCGTCGACTTTGTTGAAAAGATTAACGGTATTTCCACAGAGGTCGAATTTGAACATTTCGATCCTAACGAATTGGTCCCAACACTTGAAGCACTTGATGCTGTGTCCAACGGATCAATCGACGCGGCCTATGCGACCACAGGTTACTGGCAGGGCAAACTTAACGCTGCATCCCTTTTCGCCGCTGTGCCATTCGGCCCAGAAGCTGGCGAATTCATGGGCTGGATCTTGTATGATGACGGCGCAAAGTACTGGCAGCAAATGTATGACGACAACGGCTATAACGTAAAAACACTGCCGTGTGGTGTCATCGCGCCGGAAACATCCGGTTGGTTCAAAGAAGAAATCAAGACTGTTGACGACCTGCAAGGTTTGAACATGCGCTTCTTCGGTCTTGGCGCGAAAGTCATGGAAAACCTGGGCGTGTCTACATCGCTTCTTGGTGCTTCCGACATTTTCCCAGCTCTAGAGCGTGGCGCGATTGATGCGACCGAATTCTCAATGCCGCTGATTGATGCGCGTCTTGGGTTCCACAAAATCGCCAGCTACAACTACTTCCCCGGCTGGCACCAGCCATCCACGTTGTTTGAACTGCTGATCAACAAAGACGTATGGGACGACATGGGCGAAATTGCGCAAAATCAGGTCGAAGTTTCCTGCTTGGCGAACATCACAACCAACCTTGCCGAAGGTGAAGCGACAAACTTTGCGGCAATGGTTGATAACGTTGAAAACAACGGCGTGATCATCAAGCAGTGGCCTGATGAAATCATGACAGCGTTCGAAGCGTCCTGGGCTGATGTAGTTGCGGATCTGGGCGCAGACGACCCGTTCTTCCAAGAAGTATGGGCCGATCTGCAGGAATACCGCGAAGGGTATGCGGTCTGGTCCCAATCGATCTACCTGCCACGTAAATAACACCAAAACTTGACTAGGGCGGCATTCAAACATGCCGCCCTTTTTATTTGTAAGGGGAGGAACCCAGCAAAATGTCAGGACAGATTGATATTTCGATTGATCCGCATGCCGGCGACACCGTCGCAAGCGATCGTGACCAGCACACAATTATTGATCGGTTGGTCGTATTCATATCCAGTATAACAGGTTGGTTGTTTCCAATCCTTATGATCGCAATCACGACCCAAGTTGTGATGCGCAAATTGGGCCACAACCAAGCGTGGATGGATGACGCCCAGTGGTGGATCTACGGCTTTTCGATGACGGTCGGATTTTCTTACGCGATCACAACACAAAGCCATGTCCGCGTGGATATTCTGCACCAGAATTTCAGCGAAACAAAGAAATCCAAGATCGAGGTTTTTGCGCTGGGTTGGTTGTTGATGCCATTCCTGATCATCATGGCCGACGTTCTGATCCACTACGGATGGGCATCATTCGTTGCAGGCGAAGGGTCCAGCAGCGCGAATGGACTGCATAAGCTGTACCTGCTGAAGCTAAGCCTGCCTGTCCTGTTCATGCTGGCCATTCTGGCATCCATGTCGATGTTGCGCCGCCATTTGATGGTGTTCACTGATCTTCGCCTTTGGACCTTCCTGATCGGGATGTTCCCCGCCGCATGGTTTCTGGCCGAAAGGTTTAGCTATTACTGCCTTTGGTGGTTCATCCGCGCGACCAACAGCGAAATCCAACTGCGCCGCATTTCGGACGAACCGTTGATCGCACACACAATTTGGTACGGGTTTATCATCGTTCTCGTCGCCATCATCGTCAGCTTCGGCCTCAGCCGCCGCGCGTCTAGAGGATAACGACCATGCAAATTCTATCTTTTATGGGTGAGTTGATGGACCTGAACCAATGGATGGTTCTGACCATGTTTCTGGGGTTCATTTACCTGCTTTTCCGCGGCATTCCCGTGGCCTACGCCCTTGTCGGCATCAGTCTTATCTTCATCGTTATTGGTGAATTCGTCCTGGACCCGAACCGTCGTATCATCGAAGAATTCATCGAATATGACCGCGTACGCCTGACCTATCAACGACTGGCCGCAGTCGGGGGCCGCTTCTTTGGCGGGACAATCAACAACCCCGTTCTTGTCGCCCTGCCCATGTTCATCTTTATGGGGTTGATGTTAGATCAATCCGGCGTCGCACAACGTATGATGCGTTCTATGCAGGTGCTGTTTGGCGCTGTGCGCGGCGGGCTGGCCCTGTCAGTCATGTTGATCGGGATTATCCTTGCAGCATCTACAGGTGTCATCGGTGCATCCGTTGTCCTGCTGGGCGTGATGGGCATTCCGACGATGTTGGAACAAAAATACAATAGCCCCGTCGCCGCAGGGACTGTGGCAGCGTCTGGTACCTTGGGGATTTTGATCCCGCCGTCCATCATGTTGGTGATCATGTCCGATCAGCTGGCGATTTCGCTGGGCGATCTGTTCATGGGCGCACTTTTGCCCGGCCTGCTTTTGGGTGCGCTTTATGTCGCTTACCTGATTGTCTATGGCCTGCTGAACCCGAACGCAATGCCGTTGCCGGAAAACCGTGAACCTGTTTCGATGGAAATCATCGGCGGCGTTGCACTGTCCGTTCTGCCACCATTTAGCTTGATCATGTTGGTCCTTGGGTCGATCTTCTTTGGGTTTGCCACACCGACCGAAGCCTCTGGTCTGGGTGCACTTGGTGCAACGCTGCTTGCGTTTTTCAGCAAAAAGCTGAGCATGCCTGTGTTCAAAGAAGTCATGATGCAGACCTTGAAAACCAGCGGTTACATCGTCGGTATCTTCATCACAGCATCCTTCTTTGCCTTCGTTCTGCGCCGGTACGGTGGCGATGAAATCATCGAAGGGATTGTGTTGGGATCATTCGAAAACCCATACATGGTTGTCGGCTTCATCCTGTTCATCATCTTCTGCCTTGGCTTTTTGTTGGACTGGATCGAAATCACGTTGATCATCATGCCGTTGATGTTGCCTGTGATCCAAAACCTTGAACTGGCTGTGAACGGGTTTGGTGTTGTCGGTGACCCGTCGGTAGTCTGGTTTGCGATCCTTGTGGCTGTGACGCTGCAGACATCGTTCCTGACACCCCCTGTTGGGTTTGCGCTGTTCTACCTTAAAGGGGTTTGCCCACCTGAGGTGACATTGGGTCACATCTATCGCGGTGTTATCCCTTTCGTTCTGTTGCAGCTGGCTGGCCTTGCGCTCGTATT
>JBMZCY010000180.1:0-4325 GCA_049613825.1 Planktomarina sp. | reverse complement strand
CGGAAAATCGCCGCACAATCCCCAACGTACCTCGCCACGAATGGCCGCGTTATCGTCGAAATCGGCCCCACCCAAGGTCCTGTTGTCCGTGAAATGTTTGTTAACGCCGGGTTTGCGAATGTAGCGATTCTACCCGACTTGGACGGGCGGGACCGTGCTGTGGTCGCAAAAGACCATGAAAACTGCCAATAACCCGCTAAAATCGTAGAAAACACTTGTCTGAGCGGGCTGTAAGTGGTTCATAGAAGGTGTTCTAGCGAAGGCCCTTTGGCCTGCGGGACGCATAACCCTACATTCCGATCCTATTGCGCCGTAAGGCCGGGACCTGATGCAAGTTTAACAATGCCCTAAAGGCCAACTGCACCCATGAGAAATCAAAAGCCGCGTAACCGGAACAATAAGAACCGGAACAACAACAATCGCAATATGGGCAACGTGATGAACCGCGTGTTCGACAGTTCTGGTCCCGAAGGCAAAGTGCGCGGTACCCCGCAGCAGATCATCGAGAAATATTCTCAACTTGCTCGCGATGCCCAATTGGCTGGCGACCGCGTGGCGTTTGAGAATTTCCAACAGCATAGCGAACATTATTCTCGCATCCTTGCCGTGGCGACCAAAGAACAGGACGTCAAACGCGAACAGCAGGAACGTGAAAACGCCGAAAAGCAGGCGCAGCGGGATGCAGAACGTGAACAGCGTGACGCTGAACGCGCACAGCGCGATGCGGAACGTGCCGAACGTGATAAAGAACGTGCAGCAGCAATTGAGGCAGAAGATGCACCGCAGCCGGATGTTGCCGCCGAATCTGCAAGTGATGATGCCATGGCCGTGATCGACGAACCCGATGCGATAAATACGGAAGAGGCCTCAAAGCCGAAACCCCGCCGTCGTCGTGCGCCAGCTAAGCCAAAGGCTGACACAGCGCCACAAGATGCTGCTGAATAGACCAATCGCCACCGCGCGGTGATATGCCCCTAAGTGCGCGCTTAGGGGGTTATAGTATCAGGGTGTATCAATCGCCCGTGCCAAAGCGCAGAACCCTTCCAATGAAATCTCTTCGGCCCGTTGGGTGGGTTTGATCCCCGCGGTGATCAGGCGGTCTTCGATGTCTGGTGCTGTGCCTTTTAGGCTGGACCGCAGCATCTTGCGCCGTTGATTGAATGCTTGGGCCACAACATGGGACAGCGTCTTTGCGTTGGCAGGAAACCGTGGTTCTTTGAGTGCCGTCAGATGCACAACAGCGGAATGAACCTTTGGCGGCGGTGAAAACGCTTCGGGTGGAAGGTGCAACACAATCCGCGCATCGGCCCGCCATTGGGACAGGATCGCAAGGCGACCATAGGCTTTCGATCCCGGTTCGGCCGTAATGCGCTGGGCCACTTCTTTCTGGAACATCAACGTCAAGCTGTCCCAAAACGGAGGCCAGTCTCTCGGTGTCAGCCATCGCACCAGTAACTCGGTTCCCACATTATATGGCAGGTTCGCACAGACCCGCACAGGGGCGTTCAGGTGTTGAGCATGGTCAAGTGTCAGCGCGTCTGCGTTCATCACTTCTAACTTACCGGGGTAGGCGTCTGCGATTTCCTGAAGCGCCGGCATACAGCGTGCGTCTTTTTCCAACGCCACCACACGTCGTGCCCCTTCGGACAGCAGTCCGCGTGTCAGACCACCCGGGCCAGGACCGATTTCCAGCACATCATGGCCTGTCAAATCCCCTGCCTGCCGCGCGATTTTCGCAGTCAGGTTCAAGTCCAGCAAAAAATTCTGACCCAGCGATTTTTTCGCATCCAAACCATGTGTTTCAATCACATCCCGCAGTGGGGGCAGGTTATCAATTTGCATTTTTATTAGTTTCGTGGGCATGCGCCATATCTGCGGCCAGTTTTACGGCCTCGATCATCGATGTTGCATCGGCAATGCCTTGGCCAGCGATGTTATGCGCCGTGCCGTGGTCGGGCGAAGTGCGAATGAAAGGCAGGCCCAGCGTGACGTTCACACCGTGATCGAAGTCCAGCGTTTTGATAGGGATCAAGGCTTGGTCGTGGTACATACAAATCGCCACATCATAGCCTTCGCGCGCTTTTGTATGGAACAGCGTATCAGCAGACACAGGTCCGAAGATATCCCATCCTTCAGCTTTGAATGCGGCAACCGCCGGGGCCACCAGATCACGGTCTAATGTCCCGATGTTCCCGTTTTCACCTGCATGTGGGTCTAACCCTGCAATTGCGATGCGGGGGGAAGTGATGCCAAAATCGTTTTTCAACGCAGTTGCAGTGATGTGAAACGTCGACAGCAAGTTGTCATGGGTCAGTGCCGTGGGCACCTCACTTAGCGGAATATGAATTGTCGCAGGCACCACGCGCAACATGGGCGATGCCAACATCATCACCACGTCACGTTTGCCCGCAAGATGCGCCAGAAATTCTGTATGACCCGGAAATTCAAAACCCGCCCCGTCCTGAAGCACCTTCTTATTGATCGGTGCAGTACAGATTGCGGACATCTGGTTTGTGCGGGTCTTCGCCACCGCCTGTTCAATCGCTGCAATGGTGCCCGCCGCATGGGGCAGGGACGTTTCACCGATCTTCAGATCAGGGGCAAAATAGATCGGACAGACTGACAATGCATCCGCAGACACATCATCATCCGGCATCCAGTTCTGCTTTGGAATGTCCGGTGACAAATGCGCAGGATCGCCAAAATACACCATTGGCACATCTTGGCGCAGCGCATTCCATGCTTTGCCACAGATTTCAGGTCCGATGCCTGCCGGGTCGCCGCATGTCAGTGCGATAGGGGCGATGCTCATCATTTGTTTACAATATTGGCGGCGGCTTTTAATTCAGCCAGGTAACCATCTGCCAAACTGCCCAAGCGCCGCTGACGCAATTGTGCAGCGATATCTTCGCGCGTGACGTCCTGTGTGGTGGCAAAGGTTCGACCGCACAGCATGGTGATCTGCGTTTGACCTTCACCAACTTGTTCAGATGTTGTTTCATTGGCGTCCAATGTGGACAGCGCCACGGCCAGTGATTGCGGAACATCGTCCGGTGTCACAGACACACGGTTCAGCGTCGGATTCTGGCTACGCTTGGCAATACCATACAGATCATCACACACATCCATCTGCACACGGGTTTGTGTCACTTGGCCTGTTGGCACAGTCAATTGCGCATATTCCAGTGCTTGCACAGGACGGTTGCCGGCGGATGTTTCTTGGATGTCGCGTAATTGGAACAAGACAAATGCGTTTTCAATGCTTAGTGGCAGTGTGACTTCGCCAGGACGCAGGGATGCTAGCAAACCCCGAATAGGGGCAGGTAAATCGTTCAAGTTCGACCATGGTAAGCGGCCCCCATTGTCTTTGCTGCCTGACACGGATCTTGCGCGGGCTTCAGCCGAAAACTGACTGATGGACCGGATTTGTGACAGACGCTGTGCCACCGCTTCTTGTGCGCGACGTTCGGGGGGCGGGGCGAACAGGATGATTTCGGACAGCAACAGGCGCAGGCCACCGCCGGGGTTGGCAGATGACAGCGCGCGGTCGATTTCAGCTGCACTTGCTTCGCCACGACCTGCAAAGCGCGACCGGACAACCTCGCGCCATGTGGCACCGACGACGGCAAAATCGCGCAAGGTGGCTTCGTCGACGCCACGTGCGTTTAGAAAACCGATGAACTGCGGCAGCGTCTGGTCTGCGCGGCCTGCGAATTCGGCCATCACGCCGCGGACAGAATCGGGCGTAAGGCTTATCCCGGCGCGACGGGCAGCCTGCATTTTCAGGCGGTCTTCGATCAAACCTTCACGGGCCAGTTTTCCAATATCCCCGCGTTGGTTGATGACGCGCAGGAACGTTTCGCGTTGGCGCAGTTCATAATTCGTGATTGCATCGTTGTTGACTTGCACAGCAGTCGCAAACTGGCTTTGCGCTGCGACCGAACCAGACAGGCCCCATCCAAGCGTCAGAACAATCAGCACTTTGCCAAGGTTTAGGATCTTATTCATGTCGCCCCCTACATGTTTTTCGCCCTGCGGCAGGCGTGTCGCCCGCACCAAAGCCAAGCAAACCAACGGTTAGCCCATAATCATTGCTGTCGGATGAGAAATTGCGCGTCGCGGTAAAATTCACATCAATACATTCATTGCGGAACTGCAGCCCCATTTGGGCGGCAGATGTTTCGTCTACTTCAAAGTCATATCTGAGTTTTGTGGAAACCGTCCAGTCTTGCTGAAACGTGTATCGCGCGTTCAGGGCAAGTTCTGTTACCGAATTCAAGCGATCTTCCGCAGGATCGGCCTCTAAATAGGTAAATATTGCGTTC
>JBMZCY010000179.1:0-4332 GCA_049613825.1 Planktomarina sp. | reverse complement strand
TCATCGCGACCAAACATAAGACCCAAAGCGGTTGAACGCGCCGCAGCACAGGCCGCCAGATCACAACCCAGCACAGGATCAGGCCCGGTTGCACGCAGCGGCGAAGTGGTACGCCCAAGCGGTGCTACCCGTGCGACCGTCGCCCGCGCAGCAACTGAAACACGTCAACTGAAACTGGGGCGCGTGGCGCTGATTGGCTTGTCAGGACGTACATCCGCTAGGCGGGCCTTGGTGCGTCTGCCAAATGGCACATTTGTCCGCGTAAAAATTGGGGACAGCCTTGATGGTGGACGGGTTGCTGCGATTGGTGATGAACAGTTGCGATACATAAAATCCGGACGAAATATTTCACTTCAAATGCCATAAGCGTTAAGCATTCGGTGGCAGTTCCCCCCTCATATAGATACCAATTCACACAGATAGGATCATCGCGATGGAAGGTTTACTGCTGCAAGCCACACTATATTTAGGGGCTGCGCTTATCATCGTTCCGGTTGCCGTCAGATTGGGGCTGGGATCCGTTCTGGGCTATCTGTTGGCAGGGATTATCATTGGCCCGATCCTTGGCATTGTCGGATCAGAAACCAATGACCTCCAACACTTTGCTGAATTTGGCGTTGTGATGATGCTGTTCCTGATAGGGTTAGAACTGGAACCCAAAGCCCTATGGAACATGCGCGACAAGCTTATCGGACTGGGCGGCTTGCAAGTTGGCCTGACCGCAGGTCTGATAACAGGTGCAGGCCTGATATTTGGTTTACAGTGGAATGTGGCGCTGGCTGTTGGTCTGATCCTGTCCCTGTCATCAACCGCCATTGTCCTGCAAACGCTTGCGGAAAAAGGACTGATGCAAAGCACGGGCGGGCGGTCTGCTTTTTCGGTTCTGTTGACCCAAGATATTGCCGTAATTCCAATGTTGGCACTGATGCCGCTACTGGCGCTGGGAACATTGCATGGCGCAGATGTCCATCACGCTGAAGACGCCCATCATGCCACTATGTCATTGGTCGAAGGCCTGCCTGCATGGGGCGTTACACTTGTCACACTGGGTGCGGTGGGGGCTGTTATCCTGATCGGCCTGTTCGTGATCCGCCCTTTATTTCATTTTGTAAACGGAGCACATTTGCGTGAATTGCATACGTCACTGGCCTTGCTGATTGTCGTTGGCATTGCAGCTTTAATGATGCTGGTCGGCCTGTCCCCCGCCCTTGGCACGTTCCTTGCCGGTGTGTTGCTGGCAAATTCGGAATTTCGACACCAACTGGAAAGCGATATCGAACCGTTCAAAGGTTTGTTGTTAGGCCTATTTTTCATCACCGTCGGCGCGGGTATCAACTTTACGATCCTGTTTGATGATTTTAGTCGAATATTTGGCCTGACGACTGGATTGATCGCTTTGAAAGGGGCTGTTCTATACGCCCTGACACGCATATTCCACATCAAAGGCCGCGCACAAATGCTGTTCACATTGTCATTGGCGCAGGCAGGTGAATTCGGTTTTGTGCTGATCTCGTTCGCCGTGCAGCAGTCGGTTCTGCCGCTTGCGCTGTCCCAAACATTGTTGTTGGTCGTGGCTTTGTCGATGTTAATCACGCCACTTCTCTTTATTATATATGACCGCTTGTCCCGTAAAGTTGGCAGCGACGGTCCATCAGTCAGCGAAGACGATATTGATGAAACATCTGGAATCATAATCGTCGGAATTGGGCGTTTTGGTCAGGTCGTTAACCGAATGGTCCGCATGGCGGGGTACGACACAACAGTTCTGGACAATGATCTTTCTACAATCGAATTGATGCGCACCTTTGGGTATAAGGGCTTCTTCGGTGATCCAACCCGCCCCGATCTGCTGCATGCTGCGGGGATCAAGACTGCAAAAACGCTGGTGATCGCGTTGGATGACAAAAACGCTGCTATTCGATTGATCAAATATGCACGCTCCATCAGACCGGATCTACATATTGTGGCGCGTGCGCACGACCGTGTTCACGTGTATGAATTGTATCAGGCAGGCGCGAACGACATCGTGCGCGAAATGTTCGACAGCAGCCTGCGTGCCGGCCGTTATGTGTTAGAGGCGGCAGGGTTAACCGATTATGATGCCGCTGAATTCGAACATGAATTCTTTAAGCAGGACCGTCATGCGCTGCGGGAATTGGCCGCGCTTTGGAATCCGAATGTTCCGCTGAAGAACAATCCTGAATACGTCAAACGTGCCAAGGAACTGAACAAAGAACAAGAAACCAAGCTGTTGGAACGGACGCAAGACACACCCAATCCAACAACGGATCAGGGTTAACCAGCGCTGACACCCGCTTCTGCAAAGGTGGCCATGCCGGAATGACAGGCAATGGCCCCTTTCAAAACACCAAGTGCAAGTGCAGCCCCCGACCCTTCACCAAGGCGCAGTCCAAGGGACAAGATGGGCTCTTTGGTCAGATGTTTTAACAACTGGGCGTGCGCCCCTTCCGCACTTTGGTGCGCGGCGACCACGTGATCCAACGCACCTGATTGTTGTACATGCAAAGTGGCGGCAGCAGCAGTACAAATAAAGCCATCCATCAACACGGGAATAGATTTCGCACGCGCACTTAGAATTGCTGCAGCCATTGCCACCAGTTCGCGACCACCAAGGCGACGCAGAGTGTCTAATGCATCTATGGCGTCTGCGTGTTTTGTCAGACCCGCTGTCACTACATCCTGCTTCAACTTCAGGCCTGTATCATCAACACCAGTTCCACGACCAACCCAGTCTTCTGCACTGCCACCAAACAATGCAGCGGATACTGCTGCGGCCGGTGTTGTGTTCCCGATACCCATTTCACCCGTCAGAAAAACATCAGCATCAGCATTCACAGAATCCCAGCCCAGATTCCAAGCCGCGACAAAATCGTCTTCAGACATTGCGGGACCATCACGGAAATCTGCGGTTGGGCGATCCAGATCAATTGCGTGCACATCCAAAGTCGCACCATTCGCTTTGCACAACTGGTTGATCGCAGCACCACCATGGGCAAAATTTGCGACCATCTGTACCGTCACCTCTGGCGGGAAAGCCGACACACCTGCGGCGGCAACACCGTGATTGCCCGCAAACACAACTGCCTGAGCGTTGTTCATGCTTGGCTTGTCTGTGCCCTGCCAACTGCCAGCCCAAACTGCCAAATCCTCAAGCCGTCCAAGGGCTGCCGGGGGTTTGGTCAATTGCATATTGCGGTCCTGGGCGGCGGCCAGTGCATCGGCGTTCGCGGCAGGCAAGTCGTTAAAAAGGGCGCGGATCTGATCCATAGAAGTCAAAGTCATGGGGGCGGCCTTTCACGAGTCGCGTTGATGCTGTTTCGTACTTTGTTTATCGGTAGCATCAGATTGGCAACCAAGGGATTGCGACAATGACACAAATGAACCCGACGTGGCGCCCACAGGCTTCAGATATTGCCTATGCTGCGGGACTGCTGACCCGCATTCGTTTGCCTGTTGATGGTGAGGCTGCAATGACACGCGGCGCGGCGGCGGCTTGGGCGTTTCCTGTTGTCGGAATCATTTTAGGGGTCGGGTTTTACGCGGTGTATTCGACCCTTGCTGCTATTGATCTGCCCCCAATGATCTGCGCGACACTTGCCGTCGCCGCAGCCTGCTTTGCCACAGGTGCCATGCACGAAGATGGATTCGCAGATGTCCTCGATGGATTCTGGGGGGGATGGGACAGAGCGCGGCGATTGGAAATTATGAAGGACAGCCATATCGGAGTGTACGGCGTTCTTGGTCTGATCATCGTCATCGGATTGAAAGTCCAACTTTACGCCGCCATTATGCAATCCACACCCTGGGCGATCTTGGGCATCTTCGCATTGTCCCGCGCGGTTATGGTTGGTGTGATGGTCTGGGTGCCAAACGCACGTGGCGCAGGTCTGTCCCATTCGGTCGGTGTGCCGTCATCGAACACAGCTTGGATCGCCCTGGGATTGGGCGGATTAACCGTGTTGATCTTCGGGTCAGTTTTGTCAGGGATCGCAGTGCTGGCAAGTGCAGTTTGCATGGTCGCAATCGCAAAGGCCAAAATTGGTGGGCAAACCGGTGATGTATTGGGGGCCACTCAGAACATAAGCGAAATCGCGGGCCTGATCGTTTTAGCCGCAGTATTGTAGGCCGCCCCTTTACGGGACGGCCTACAAAATCAAGTCGTCGCAATCACTGGAACAACGCGGGACATCAAGACTGACATAATTTCCTCACCAGCAATTTTTTCCTCGGCCCCGTTCGCTGCAGCAATTTCACGGGTCAGGCGTTCCAAAGCAGCCTCATACAACTGACGTTCGGAATAGCTTTGCTCAC
>JBMZCY010000178.1:0-4334 GCA_049613825.1 Planktomarina sp. | reverse complement strand
ACAGCGGTTCCGCCAATCCACCAATTCCAAGACCTCGCCGCTGCCCGATGGTATAATGTATCACGCCATTATGGTCGCCCAAGACACGACCATCATCATGCACGATCTTACCGGGCTGCGCTGATCCAGGCCGCAGTTTTTCGATCACGGCAGCATAGTCACCATTCGGCACAAAACAGATATCCTGACTGTCAGGCTTGTTTGCCACAGCCAACCCATGCTTTTCCGCCAACGCCCGTGTGTCGTCTTTCGACGGCAGATGCCCCAAAGGAAACCGCAGGTAATCCAACTGATCCTGAGTCGTGGAAAACAGGAAATAACTCTGATCCCGCGATCCGTCTGCGGCTTGATGCAGCTCCGCGTGCTCACCCATCATCCGCTGGATATAATGACCAGTCGCCATGCAATCCGCCTCTAGGTCCTTCGCAGTTTCCAGCAGATCTTTGAATTTCACACGCTCATTACACCGGATACACGGCACAGGGGTCGCCCCCGCCAGATAGCTTTCGGCGAATTCATCAATCACCGCTTCTTTGAACGTATTCTCATAATCCAGAACGTAATGCGGGAACCCTAACTCCTCGGCCACACGCCTTGCATCATGGATATCAATCCCCGCACAGCACGCACCTTTCTTGGCCAGTGCTGCGCCGTGATCATACAGCTGCAACGTCACACCGATCACATCATACCCCTGCGATGCCAACTCAGCCGCAACAACAGAACTGTCCACGCCACCTGACATCGCCACCACAACGCGGGTGTCGGCAGGGGACTTGGCGAAACCAAGTGAATTAAGGGGCATATCTTTCGGCATGACGGAAACCTGCGGCAATAGATGAAAATGCAATATACTTAGCGTGCGGTCCTTTAGCAGGCTTTAAGGCCGAACCGCTAGACCTGACATCCTACATAGGGGTGTGGATTATGTATTTGAAGAAGATAGAAGGCCCAAGATCAGTAGAATTGCCCGATGGCAGTCATTTGTCGCGGGCAGATTTGCCGCCAACAGGTACCATGCGCTGGGTCGCATCGCGCAAAGCTATGGTGGTTAAGGCGGTCGCATCAGGGTTAATTACACAGGGCGAGGCCTGCGAAGACTATGATTTATCCGAAGAAGAATTCCAAAGCTGGTGCCGTTTGGCCCGCGAACATGGGGAAAAAGGGCTGAAAACCACGTCTTTACAGGTATTTCGATAGTGTAACCTGTAACAATCGGCTTAATTTGCGGACAACCCTTGGATGTGCGCAGGGATCGTCTACAGTGGTAACGTGTAGTTAACCTTAATCGTTTAGCTAGGACGGGACGGAAATTGCAGGAGCAACCCCCATGCGCGTACTACTGGTAGAAGACGATCCATCAACGGCCAAAAGCATTGAACTGATGCTGGGTCACGCAAATCTGAATGTATACACAACAGATTTGGGTGAAGAAGGCATCGATTTGGCGAAATTATATGACTATGATCTGATCCTTTTGGATTTGGGCCTGCCTGATATGAACGGCCACGAAGTGCTTCGGCAACTTCGCATGGCCCGTATCGAAACGCCGATCCTGATCTTGTCAGGGGACAGCGATTCGGAATCCAAGATCAAAGGATTTGGATTTGGCGCAGACGACTATCTGACCAAACCGTTCCACCGCGAAGAACTGATCGCACGCATCCATGCAATTATCCGGCGGTCCAAAGGGCATTCGCAATCCATCATCAAAACAGGTGATGTGAGTGTGAACCTTGATGCCAAAACGGTCGAAGTGAACGACCGTCCGGTGCATCTGACCGGCAAAGAATATCAAATGCTGGAACTGCTGTCGCTACGCAAAGGTACGACACTGACCAAGGAAATGTTCCTGAACCATCTGTACGGTGGCATGGATGAACCGGAACTGAAAATTATCGACGTGTTCATCTGCAAACTGCGCAAAAAGCTGGCAACAGCGACAGACGGGCAGAACCATATCGAAACAGTTTGGGGCAGGGGCTATGTCCTGCGGGACCCGCAACCAGTTGATATGGACCATCGCCTTGCTGCGGCGGGCTAAGATTACTGGACGACCATGGGACTGCGCCCTACACCTGAGCTAAGCAATTCAGGACGCACCCCATGGCCGACATTCCCGTTCAAGATTTGACCATCGAAGCCGCCGAAGCGGAACTGGAGCTGTTGGCCCAGAACTTGGCGTCCGCGAACACGGGCTATCATACCAATGATGCGCCCGTTATGGATGATGCGGCCTATGACGTGCTGAAACGGCGCAATGCCGCGATTGAAGCACAGTTTCCTGAATTGATCCGCAATGACAGCCCATCGAAACAAGTAGGTGCTGCCCCTGCGGACGGATTTGGCAAAATCACCCATCGCGTATCGATGTTATCCTTGGGCAATGCGTTCAATAGCGAAGATGTCGCAGATTTTGACACCCGGATTCGCAAATTCCTCGGCCTTGGCGCTGAAACACCACTGGAATACACGGCTGAGCCTAAGATCGACGGTCTGTCCCTATCCCTGCGCTATGAACACGGAATCTTGATCTACGCCGCCACCCGCGGCGATGGCACCACAGGCGAAGACGTCACGGCCAATGCGAAAACCATCGACGATATTCCGGCCAAACTAACTGGTGCACCCGATATTCTAGAGGTGCGCGGCGAAGTCTATATGTCCCACGCCGACTTCGCAGCCCTGAACGAACGCCAATCGGAAAAAGGCAACAAAGTCTTTGCCAACCCGCGCAATGCAGCGGCAGGGTCACTGCGCCAATTGGATTATTCAATCACAAAATCCCGCCCACTTAAGTTCTTTGCCTATGCATGGGGGGATATTTCTGAACCGTTGGCGGATACCCAGATGGATGCAGTGAACCGTTTGGCCAAATTGGGGTTTGTGACCAACCCGTTAACCAAGATTTGCGACAGCCCGGATGCATTGGTTGCCCACTACGAACAGATCAACGCCGACCGCGCCGCATTGGGTTATGACATTGATGGCGTCGTCTACAAAGTGAACGACCTGTCCTTGCAATCCCGCCTTGGGTTCCGCGCAACGACACCCCGCTGGGCCATCGCCCATAAATTCGCAGCCGAATTGGCGTGGACACAGTTAGAGGTGATCGACATTCAAGTTGGCCGTACGGGTGCCTTATCCCCCGTGGCACGCTTAACACCTGTTACCGTGGGCGGGGTCGTCGTGTCCAATGCTACACTTCACAACGAAGATTACATCGCTGGCAAAGACTCCAAGGGCGAAGAAATTCGTGGCGGCAAAGACATTCGTGTGGGCGATTGGGTTCAGGTTTACCGCGCAGGGGATGTGATCCCCAAAGTCGCAGACGTCGATTTGTCACGCCGCCCCGATAACGCGATCCCCTTTGATATGGCCGCAAAACTGGCGGAACTGGGCATCGACGCCACCCGCCCCGAAGGCGACGCCGTCTGGCGTTACGCAGGCGCCGATTCTCTGCCCGAATTAGAGGTCGAGGCGTTAAAGCATTTTGTATCGCGCACCGCATTTGACATCGACGGGTTGGGCGCAAAACAGGTTGAACAGTTCCACTCACGCGACTGGATCAAGACCCCCGCCGACATTTTCACCCTGCGCGACCGCTTTGGTCCGGGCAATGTGCAGCAGTTGAAAAACGTCGAAGGCTGGGGTGAAAAGTCTGCGCTGAAACTGTTTGATGCTATTGATGTTAAACGCAAAATCCCGCTGCACCGTCTGATCTTTGCCCTTGGCCTGCGCCATGTTGGTGACGTCGGGGCCAAGCTGTTGGCTGTGACCTATGGCACGTGGGATGCGCTGATTTCTGCCATGGACGCGGCGCAGGATCGTGAAGGCGAAGCTTGGCAGCATTTGATTGATGTGGACGGGATTGGCACAGTGATGGCTGACTCTTTGGTGGCATCTTTTGCCAGCCCCGACCGTCGCGCACAGCTCTCTGCGTTAACGGATCATTTGGATATTCAGGCGGCTGAGGCACCCAACGTGTCTGACAGTCCTGTCGCTGGTAAAATCGTGGTTTTCACAGGCACGCTGGAAAAGATGTCACGCGCCGAGGCCAAGGCCCGTGCGGAAAGTCTGGGAGCCAAGGTTTCAGGATCGGTTTCGGGCAAGACGGATATTCTAATCGCAGGGCCAGGTGCTGGATCAAAGGCCAAGAAAGCCGCTGATCTGGGGGTCGAGGTGATTGATGAAGACGCATGGTTAACCATGATAGACACCCAATGACGGTTCCCTCAAACGGACGCCCCGATGCGTTGTTTCCGCTTTTTGCAGCGCTGGATTCCTTGCCGGGGGTGGGGCCGAAAACCTCGGCTCATTTTGCGGGATTGAAG
>JBMZCY010000177.1:0-4336 GCA_049613825.1 Planktomarina sp. | reverse complement strand
GACACTGACGGCATCTGTTGGCCACCCATGGTCGCGGATTTGGCGACCAGTGGTGACGGTAACCGGGCCGTTGACCGTGTTGAAGGGAATGGCGTGTGCCGCAGTCAACGCTTGCAGGGCAGTGACGCCCGGCACCACACGGATGGTTGGCGCAGGGGACAGACGATCCGCAATGCGCAAGGTGCTGTCGTACAGTCCGGGGTCTCCCCAGACCAGCAGTGCCACGGGGCCTTTGGTCTGGGTCGATGCCAATGCGGCCTTCCAGCGCACTGCAATTTCATCATGCCACGCGGTGACGCGATCCTGATAGGGTAGGGTATCGTCGCGGACTGGCATCTCAAACGGGACAACTTTGGCAGTCGCCCCTGCATCTTCCAGAATACGTTCCCGTAATTGCGCAAGATCATCCTTGCCTGTGCCTTTGCGGGGCAGCAGGATCACGGCGGCATCACGCAACGCCTGCTGGCCTTCCAACGTGATGTGTGTGGGGGACCCTGTCCCGATGCCAACCAGCCAAAGATTATCAATCATAACGATACCTCGGAAACGAAAAAACCCGGCACACCGCGTTGGATGCACCGGGCCTTAATAATGTAGATCAGCTTATGCTGCGGAATACAGACGTTGTGTGAACAGGCCAGCTGCTTTCGCGCCGCGCAGTGCTTTTGCACCGGCAAGGATTGCCAGATCAGCGATTGGTTCAACGATGATGACCAATGCGTATGCTGCGGCGAATGTGCCAACAGATGCCATTGTGCCAGCAGTTACGCCTTGGCCGTAAAAGACCCAGAATGCGACCCATGCGATCACGCCACCTTGGTACAGTGCGGACAATTTCAGAACGTGGGAATAATCCAGATCAACGTAAGCAACTTTCTTCGGCAGAATGCGTTCAGCAACTGCGGACATCGCCAACAGTGGAACCAGCAGGGTTGTCACGTTCACAAAGAACATTGGCAGATCGGTTGGGGCAAAGAACATGCCTTGGAACAACAGACCCAATGCCAGACCGAAGGCCGCAGGGGCGGCGCCCAGCATCAAGAACAATGTGGTGCCCAGAATGAAATGCACTTCGGATACGCCGACAGCAAAGTGTGGCAGGACTTCGAAGAAGATGAATGTGCCGATTGCGGCCATCAGAACTTTGGACACGAAAGAAATCGGGTCAGTGCTTTTGATGTCTGCAAACGCGAGCTTTGCGGAATAGCCTGTTGCAGCTGCAGCTGTACCAACAGCCAAGATCATTTTTGCGCCGTCTACGACACCCGGTTCGATATGCATGGAAAAAATCCTTTCGTGTTCCGCCCCCAACCCCGAGGGCATGCGCCGCACCATCGCGGCAATTAAGTTCCACGTCTGGCAGGTCTCCTGACTTGCGGATCAACGCGTTTCGGGTCCTTCCCAACCTTGCGGGGTCAGTGGATCGTCCCAAAACGCTAACCGCTTACAGTTGCGGGGGCAGTACAGGTATCCCACCTGATTCCCTTTTCAGCCGTACAGCAGCACCAAACGTCATTCTGGAATATCAGGTGCGTGGTGTGGGGCAAGAAAAAACGCGACATGGTAGGGCGTGGTAGCGAAATCATGTGGGGAAAGTTAAAGTGTTGTAAACGAAGGATGTCCTAATGATTGTTGAAATCCGCCGCTACACCCTAACACCCTAAAGCCGGGCCAGCGCGCAGATTTCATTGCATTCTTTGAAACCACGAACCGTGCTGCATTGCGTGACGCAGGTATGTTGGTGTTTGGCCCGATGCGCGATTTGGAAAACCCTGACAAAGTGCATTGGATGCGGGCATTCGCAACATTGGAAGATCGGGATCGGATCAAAGACAGTTTTTATAACGGACCTGTCTGGAACACGCAGATTGAACACTTGGTCATGCCAATGATCGCCCACATTGAGGCTGATTTGGTCGAAACCACCGCAGGTTTTCAAGGGATACTAACGTGGAGTTCGGGGAAGGCTTATGCAGCTGCCATTAGGTCCGCGCCTTTTCAAATTCGGCCCAGACGTTTTCCAACATCTCAATATCAAACCCGTCTTTGCGTGCGGGTTCCAGAACGATCGCTTCGGATGCCATAACAGTCTCAATCGCGGATTTCAGATCTGGCAACACGGCGGTTGGGATGACAATTGCACCGTGGCGGTCACCGTGGACCAAGTCCCCTTGGGCCACGGTTATACCCATCACTTGCACGGGAGCGCCAATATCAATCACATGCACAAACCCGTGGCTGACACCGATGGAACCGGCCAAAATAGGAAATCCCGTATCAATCACATCTAGATCACGCACTACACCGTTCGTCACAGCGCCTTCAAGGCCAAGCCCCTTGTGCACCGCCACATGCACTTCGCCCCACCACCCTGCGATGCAGTTGGGATAGTCTGTGTCTTCGATGACTGCTATGGTCGATCCGTCGCCGCCAGCCATAGATCGGAAGTAATCCATACGGCGGGCGCGGATCAGGTCAGGCGCCTCAGTAGGTGGTTCTAGCCCAGCAATTCGGGCTGTCCGCGCATAGCCCACAACAACCTGCCCCGGTTCGGTATGCACCATGGTGCCCCGTGTGAAATCATTGAACCCACGCTTGCCCTGCGCGACTTCAATGGCGTTACAAACGGTGGGCGTGTCTACGGATTTCAACAGTGTTAACAGGGCATCGTCCAGCATCATGCGGTCCCTTCGGTTTGCAGTAATATCTGTTTCCAGATTGCGATTTCATCGAACAGAGTAAACTCCCGCCGCAGTCCCCAAGGCCCGAATTCGACGTGGGATACACCCATCACATGAACGTCCGCACCTGTCGGTTTGCCAAAGCTGCCCCATCCGTCATGCTTGCCCGTTAAGGACCACCGGATCGCGCTGCGCGGCGACATCATTGCATCGTCACGCCCGATCTGATGGTCGATTACAAATGTGGCCGATGGAAACGAAGTCCGCAACCCCAACCAGAACGCATCTGCCGCACCAGTTCCATGGGCGGTGATCCCCTGCGGATAGTTCAACTCACACGCTCGATCATAAGTCTGCGGAATGGCCGAGAATTCAGCGTTCATCATCCGGTTCAGAATATCAGCGTGCTGTGCACCCCATTCGTTATCGTTACCTGTGGACGTATATGGCCCCGCAATATCCGTCTTTGGCGTCAACGGCATGGTAGTATCACCCGCCACAATCATCGCTCGTGCTGCGTCCTTCGGCGTCTGCCCCAACCCCAAAACAATCCCAGCATTGTCACGGATCAACCATTCGTCCCACACGCGGTTGTCTTTGCAATAAGTGTCTGCAATCGTGCGGAACGTCAGCTTTTTGCCCGACGCCACCCCAAACGCCCCACCTGAGTGTGTGGCGGTTGAGACAATCCGGTGCGACGACAAAAATCCCGCCTCTGCATCGCCCGAATAAATCACATCTTCCCCAAACAACTGGCGGTCCGGAAACTCCACCAAGGTGGCCATCGTATTGGCCTTGCCTGCACCATTCCCATGGTTGATCCCCATCGGGGTTCGCACCATTAGATCGTCGCCGTAATGCCAATCCAATTCGGATATCCCGCGCCTTTCCCAGATCATGGCGGTGCATTTAAGGATGTAATCGGGCAGGTTGATGTATTGGGGACCGAAGCCTTGCATGGGGGGCCTTTCGAATTTGTGATTAAACCTCCGCCAGCGGCCCATATAGAATCAACGCGGGCTTTGTCCCGATTTCCTCTGCCAACTGCGCGGCGAGCTCCGACACTGTACTGCGTGTCACGTTCTGTTCCAAAGTTCCTATAGCCTCGGCCAAGATCGCAGGAGTGTCCGCCGGTAGCCCATGTTCGATCAATGTTGCACACAGTTTCGGCCACGTCCGCTTGCCCATAAACACTACGGTGCAGGCCCCTTTGTCCGCAAGTGCAGTCATATTCGTATCCGGCGGCAATTCGCCCTTCGCATCATGGCCCGTCACAAATTGCACACGTCGCGCAGTAAACCTGCGTGTCAACGGAATGCCAATGGCGGCAGCGGCAGCGATGGCGGATGGCACACCGGGAATAATCTCGTACTCGATCCCCGCTTCCTGACAGGCGACCAGTTCTTCTTCCAATCGTCCGAACAAGCCGGAATCGCCAGATTTCAATCTGACAATCCGCCCGCCTTGTTTGGCATAATCAACTAGTAATTTGCTGATATGATCCTGCTTCGGCGAAGGGCGCCCAGCACGTTTTCCAACGGCAACCATATCCGCCCCCGCGCCTGCATAGGACAGGATCGGGCCAGATGACAGATCGTCGAACAGAACTGCATCTGCGTTCTTCAAGCGATCAGCAGCTTTTAATGTCAGCAATT
>JBMZCY010000176.1:0-4340 GCA_049613825.1 Planktomarina sp. | reverse complement strand
ACGGGCATCTGGCCGCGCCACCGCCCGGCCCGCGCATCTTCGCCTTCTGCCACGCGGGTGGTGCAGGGCGCACAGCCAAGCGAGGGATACCCACCGGCAACCAGTGGATGGCGCGGCAGATCGTGGTTCGCAATGTAGTCCTGAACATCGGAATGGGTCCAATCGAACAACGGGTTCAGCTTGACCCTATCCCCATCTTGTTCCCACAAGTTCAACACAGATCGTGCAGCGGATTGGTGACGCTTACGACCACTGATCCAGCCGTCATAGTCGGTCAATGCGTTCTGCAACGGTTCAACCTTGCGCAAAGCACAACATGCATCGGTATCGCCCTGATGCAGCAAACCTTCAGTATCGCGCAAAAAAACATCACCCGCATCAGCCGAGATATGTTGGACATTGGTCAAACCCAACACATCCGCAACTTCGGCTTGATAGGTCAGCGTTGCGCGAAACAACATCTGTGTATCGATGAACAACACAGGGGCATTTCGATCCACTTGTGCCAGCATATGCAGCAACACAACCGAATCCGCCCCGAAGGAACTGACCATTGCCATCTTGCCACCTTTGCCCGAAAGGGCAGCGGCCAGAACATCAGGTGCGGACCAATCTTTGTGATACCGGTTCAACATTGGAACACGGCTGCTGATTGGAATGGACGGGGATAAGGGCATGGGTCAGGCCGCCTTTTCAGTTGCAGGATAAAGAAGTTCTTTGAATGGATCGGCCCCAAGACGACGATAAGCCGCCAAGAAGGTTTCACCTGCGTCGGACCGCAGACCAAGGTATCCGACAACCAGCCGTTCTATCGCAGGGATGATCTCATCCTCACTGAACCCTGGCCCAGCACGTTCGCCGATATTGGCATTCTCAGTCCCGTCACCACCAAGCGTGATCTGGTAGTTTTCCACGCCCGCACGGTCGAGACCGAGGATACCGATATGCCCGACATGATGATGCCCACACGCATTAATACAGCCAGAGATTTTGATCTTCAGCTCACCAATTTCATGCTCTAACTTCAGCTCATCAAACCGTGTCGCGATCTGCTGGGCAATCGGGATCGACCGTGCAGTGGCCAGTGCACAATAATCCATGCCTGGGCAGGCGATGATGTCTGACACCAAGCCAATGTTCGCCGTGGCAAGATCGGCTGCCCGCAGTGCTTTGTATACGGCAGGAAGATCCGACTTATGAACGTGAGGAAGAATCACGTTCTGTTCGTGCGAAATCCGCAATTCGTCATGACCATAGTCACGCGCGATCTGCGCCATCGCCCGCATCTGATCACTGGTCGCATCGCCCGGCGTGGCGCCATGTTTTTTAATGCTTATCGAGACGATCGCATATTGATCATTCTTATGCGGCGTCAGGTTGGTGTCGACCCAAGACTGGAACGCAGGGTTCGTGGCCTTGAAAGCTTCAAACGTGCCCGCGCCTGCATCTTTGTAAGCAGGTGCCGCGAACTGAGCCTCGATGTCTTTCAGCATCTGCTGATCGACGCCACCAAACGCAGGACGAATTTCCGCAAACCGAGCCTCAACTCGATCCCGAATATCTTCAATCCCGTTCTCATGCACAGTGATCTTGATCCGAGCTTTATACTTGTTATCGCGACGACCCAGCAGGTTATAGACGCTGACGATTGCCTCGCAATACGGCAGCAGATCAGCCATCGGCAGGAAGTCACGGATGACTTTCCCAATCATCGGCGTCCGGCCCAAACCACCACCTACAATGACCTTCACGCCTTGTTCACCGCTCTGTTCAACCAATTGCAGGCCAATGTCATGCGCATGGATCACCGCGCGGTCATGCCCCGCACCTGTCACCGCAATCTTAAACTTACGTGGCAGAAACTGAAATTCAGGATGGTCCGTGGACCACTGGCGCAACAATTCTGCAATAGGGCGCGGATCCGCGATTTCATCCTGCGACGCGCCTGCGAAATGGTCCGCTGTTACGTTGCGGATCGTGTTGCCCGACGTCTGGATCGCATGCATTTCGACGTCGGCCAGCGCGGACAACATGTCTGGCACATCTTTCAGTTTCGGCCAATTGTACTGAATGTTCTGACGTGTGGTGAAGTGGCCATAACCTTTGTCCCACTTGTCCGCGATCATCGCCAGCTGGTCCATCTGAACCGACCGCAACGTACCATACGGGATCGCCACGCGCAGCATGTAGGCGTGCAGCTGCAGGTACAGACCGTTCATCAAACGCAATGGTTTGAATTCATCCTCAGTAAGGCTGCCATCAATGCGGCGTTCAATCTGGCCGCGGAATTGGGCCACGCGTTCGCGGACGAATGCTTCGTCAAAATCATTGTACTTGTACATGGGGTGTGTCCTTAGGCCGCGTGGGCTGTCGCTGCAGGCAGATCAACCTGCTTGCCGTGGGCGTAATTGGATGGACCGGTTTTGCGGAAGGTTTCGCGGAAATGCGTTGGCACGGGGCCATCAGCGCCTGCGTCGGCATCCATAAGGTACACGCCAACCACGTCGTTGGGTTGGCTTTCACCCGCGGTTAGCCATTCGGCTGTGTCCGCTTCAACCTCCACAAGATATGCGTCTTCCAACGTGCGGACCCACTGACGGTCTACGTTCAAATACACAACGTCGCCTTCCAGAAGGTCGTTTCCTGTCACAACTTTCGGTGAGAATTTCTTAGCCATTATGCAAGTTCCTTATCCAGAAGGGAGATTTGTTGAAGCACTGGCGCAGCATCACGCGGGGCAAGGCCATAGAGCATAACGGCAGGACCATTCAGCCCCTCTACGTCAACATCCAGCGAGGTGAGATTGGTTTGAACAACGCGCTGATCGTTGCGCGATACGTTTTCGACAATGGTAATTGGGGTCGATGGATCAGCCCCATGCATCAGCAGTCGACCTTGAATGAAACGGGCAGCTTTCTTGCCCATGTAAATCGCTGCCACTTGGGACGCAGCGGCCAGCGTTTTCCAATCCTGATCGGCGAACCCGTCCATGTCGTGGCCTGTTAGGAATCGCACGCCTTTGTTACGATGACGGCGTGTGAAGCTGCGACCGATACTTGCGACGGCTCCGCTGGCCGCGGTGATACCCGGAACGATGCCGTAGGACAAACCTTCAGCTTCGACCACGTCCAATTCTTCGTCCAGACGTCCGAAGACGGTTGCATCACCGGATTTCAAACGCACAACCTGTGCGCCTGTCTGTACATGTTCCACGATCAACGCATTAATCGAATCTTGTCCCATCGACGGCCCAAACGGCGTCTTTCCGACATCAATCATCAACGCTTCGCGACGGGCCAGTTCGAGGATTTCTGACGATACCAATTTATCAAACAGTACCACGTCGGCTTCGTGCAGCAGGCGGCGGGCTTTCATGGTCAGCAGTTCAGGATCACCCGGACCTGCGCCGATGAAATCTACATGACCCACGCGATCTTCTTTGTTCAGATAGCTTTGTAGCAGCTCATCCAGTGCCTGTTCCGCGCCAATTTCACCTTGAAGATCAAAGACTTTCGGGCCGTTCTTAAAGTAAAACTCCGACCAGAAATCACGACGAATACGACCCATCGGCAGTTGGTTCGCCATCGCACGGAATGATTTCCCGATCCGTGCCAGTGCACCCAATCGTGTCGGAAGGCGTTCTTCCAAATCCCGCTTGATTGCGCGGGCCACAACTGGGGCAGCGCCTTCGGTCCCGATGGCAACCGTCACTGGATCACGATCCACAATCGCAGGGGTGATGAACTGCGACTGTTCCAGATTATCGACCCAATTCGTCAACGCGCCATCGCGCTGCGCAAGGGCCATGCACCGCGCGTCTTCATCATCAAGATCGTTCGCGGCATAGAACAGCGCGGCACACATTGCGTCACCCGGTTCCTGTGCACGTTCGATGAGTGTCAACTTGCCTTCTGCCGCCAGTTTTTGAACGTCAGTTTCTGGTTTTGCTGCGATAACGGTCAGGTTTGCTTCGGTCTTCATCAGCAGGCGCAGCTTGGCCAATGCAGCTTGACCACCGCCAGAAACAACGACACGACGCCCTGCAAGGGTTATAAAGATTGGGAAGTGCTGCATGACAAACCTTTCAACTTACCCTCAATATAGGATATTTTCCTGCAATTACGCCATATAGCGCTAGTGATAAGGACATATGTTCTACATACTGGGTAAAATTAGCCCTCTGTTCTGCAAAAAGGCAAAACCCATGACAGATATTCGGTTAGACGACACAGATCGGAAAATCCTTGCCGCGTTGCAGCGGGATTCCAGTCAATCTTTGGAAGAAATTGCCAAAACTGTGGGCGCATCCAAGACCCCTGTGTGGAATCGCATGCGTAAAT
>JBMZCY010000175.1:0-4342 GCA_049613825.1 Planktomarina sp. | reverse complement strand
CACTTTAATAAAGAATCCGTTTACGGCTAAATCTTGCGTGGCCCGATGATGTGTCGGGCCACTGCTTTTCCAATCAGAACAGGGTCAGGATGACCCCCATGATTGCGCAGCCGAAGGTTGCATAACCCCCATCAATCAGTGTCAATTTGAACGGGCGACCGCAAAATCCGTTTGTCATCATCAGCCATGGTGTGATGAAGAACAGACCGATGCCAAGACCGGAATGGAAGCCTTCCCAAATGGTATTTACATTCCCCATTTCAAACACATGGCGCATCATGCCTGCGACGACCAAGGCGCTAATCGCGCTCATGATATATGGAATTGGGTCGTTGCCGTTGGCGGGCTGTCCGTCCGACCCGACCTCGACGCCCGATGCTGCCATCCAAGGCTTCGCCAGCGTCATATACCAGACGGCCCCGAACGCGAATGATCCCGCTGCGGCGGCAATTACGTTGATAAGTTCCATTTTGTCCCTCCCTTTCTGTTATTGAGTAAGGGAAGGCTAGGGGGCCTGTGTCAATCTGGCAATGATGTTTGTGACAGGTTCATTAGGTGGTCCCATTCCGCGTTGGTCACGGGTTGAACCGACAGGCGGGACATCTTTACCAACGCCATATTCGCCAGTTTAGGGTCTGATTTCACCTGATCCAGTGTGATGGGCTGGCCCAACTTGCAGACTGCTTTGATGTCGACACACTCCCATCGCGCATCGTCGGTGCTGCTGTCTTGGTGTGTTTCTGCAATCACCTGAACAACGCCGACCAGTGCTTTTTCCTTTTGCGAATGATAGAAGAATCCCAAGTCACCAACGGCCATCTGACGCATGAAATTGCGCGCTTGATAGTTGCGCACGCCATCCCATTCTTCGCCAATGTCCCCCTTGGCCATCTGATCGTCCCAACCCCATTCGGACGGTTCGGATTTGAACAGCCAAAAGGCCATTATCCGATCACCTTTTTCCATGCTTGGATGGATACGGACTCAAACAGTCCCGCCAGCGCATAGGGATCGCTATCAGCCCATGCTTGTGCTGCCGCCATATCCTCGACATCCAGGATAATCAGCGACCCGCACATCTGTTCATTCGTGTCCAGAACTGGTCCGGCCATCGCAACGACACCTGTTTGTTCGATGTATTCCAGATGCAGTGCACGGTTGTTCATGCGGGTTTCCAAATGGCCGGCTTTGTCTTTTGTCATCACTGCGAACAGCATGTGTCTTCCTTTCATTCAGGCCTTCGGGCCTTTCTTTCCTGATCCAATCATCGACGTCTGCTGGTCATCCAGCGGCCAACGGGGGCGGGCCTGCAGCGTCATATCGCTGACCTGCCCCTTGCGATACAGACACGCGCCTGCATAGGCAATCATGGCCGCGTTATCGGTGCACAGCTTTAGGGGTGGGGCCACGAACTGTACGTTCTGATCCTGCGCCAAGGTGCGTAACCCTTGATTTAGGGTTTGATTTGCCGCAACTCCGCCTGCGACGGCGAAGGCCGGAGTGGTAGGGTCCAGGGACATGTAATGCTTCAACGCCCTGCGCGATTTTTCGACCAAAACATCACGAACGGATGCTTGAAAACCTGCGCAGAGGTCCGCCACATTTTGCTGACGTAAATCCCCGTTCGGCAACGCAAAAGCGTCACGTGTGCGTAAAACGGCTGTCTTCAGGCCAGAGAATGACATGTTCATATCATCCCGATCTAACAAGGGCCTTGGCAGCTTGAACCGCTTTTCATTCCCTTGCTTAGCCATATCCTCAACCGATGGCCCACCAGGTTGCGGCAGGCCCAGAATCCGAGCGGTTTTATCAAACGCCTCACCTGGGGCATCATCAATGGTACCGCCAAGGCGTTCGAACCGATCTGCGTCATGGGCGATCACGAATTGGCAGTGTCCACCAGAAACCAGCAACAACAGATAGGGGAATTCCAATCCATCCGTCAGTTGCGGTGTCAGCGCATGGCCTGCCAAATGGTTCACCCCGATCAGCGGTTGGCCTGTTCCGGCAGCGATGCCTTTGGCACACATGACGCCTGCCATGACACCGCCGATAAGACCGGGACCAGCAGTGACTGCGATCAGGTCGATGTCCCTTAAGGCAACTTTGCTATCCGCCAAAGCATTGCGAACTGCCACATCCAATACCTCGGCATGGGCGCGGGCGGCGATTTCGGGAACAACACCTCCAAATGCACTGTGCAGATTGTTCTGGCCCAGCACCACGTTCGACAGAATGCGTGCATCATCAGCACCCAGCTGCACTACAGCTGCGGCGGTATCATCACAGCTGCTTTCAATTCCAAGACAGGTCAGGGGCGTTGTACTTTTCATGGGTGGGGCGTAGCATTGATGATGCGAACGATCAAACCGCAGGTGTCATGCAGTATCCCGTCCTTCTAACCCGCGAACGATCCAAGGCCGAAGGGTTTCGGGATCAATTGATTGCGGCGGGTTTGGATGCAGACCAAGTGTATGTCAGTCCGACGATGGGGATTGAATATGTGCCGATCGATTTGCCGGAATTCGAATGTGCTGTGCTCACCTCTGGTCACGGGGTTTCAGCTTTGCCGAAGGGTTTCGACGCGGCAGGTCGATCAGCGCTTTGTGTGGGTCAACGCACAACCGCAGCAGCACAGGCGCGGGGCTTCGATGCGGAATGCGCGGGTCCGAAAGCACAGGATTTGTTAACGCGTTTGTTGGAATCACCCATGGAAAAAGCGCTTTATCTGCGGGGGGAGCACGTCTCGCTCGATCTGGCCGCGTTGGTACAAAATCTGAAACAGGCGGTAATTTACCGACAACCGGCCCAAGACTTAACCGTTAGCGCAAAAAACCTGCTGGATGGGGGAACGCCGGTGGTTCTTCCCCTTTTCTCTGCCCGGTCGGCGGCTTACTTGGTGGATCAACTTACAGACGTGGGCGCCCATGTTGCGGTGTGTATCAGCGAAACGGTTGGAGCGCTTTGCAGGGCGCGCGGGTTTAAGGCAATATTGATTTCTTCGCAGCCCAACGCGAACGCCATGGCGGACGCGGTTTACAAGGCAGCTTATCGAGAGGTTTGAAAAACGTGGATAAAGATGAATCGGCGGAAGATGTGCAAGACACTGATCAGGATGCTAGGGTCGAAGGCCAAGCATCTGATGTGGTCGAAGACGCAGAGGTGATTGAGGAAACGGCCCCAGTCGAAGCCGAAGTGGCCGAAAAACAGCCTGATCCCGTACCTGCGTTTGCCAAGCGAAAGGGTGTTTTTGTCCCGATGGTCCTTGGCGGACTGGTTGCAGGTGGCATCGGCTATGGTGCTGCTGAATATTTGCCGGATTATCTGAATGGTGAACAGGTTGACCCATTGGTCAGCGTTCAGCAGGCGCAATCAGATTTGCAGGCCGAATTCGATGCATTAAACGCGGCTGTTGGTGATTTGGCGGCAAAGCCTGCTGTGCCTGACTTAACGCAAGATATTGCGGCACTGGGTGGAACCCTGACATCGCTAGAGGCGACTTTGGGGACGCTTCAATCCGATTTGACCCAAGCCAACGACCGCCTGACTGTCCTTGAAAAGCGCCCCCTGACCGAAGTTGTCGCCCCGGGTGCAATTGCTGCCTATCAGCAGGAACTGGATACATTGCAGGCCCGCGTGGCTGACCAATTGGCGCAGATTGAAACAGTTGCTGAAACTGCGACCTCTGAAATCGAAGCGGCGAAAGAGCAGGCGGCTGCGTTGGAGCTGCAAGCAGCAGATAATGCACGGATTGGCGCAGCGACGTCTGCGGCCAATGCAATCTCGGCTGCTTTGGCATCTGGTGGTGGCTACGCTGATCCGCTGGCTGTTCTGGCTGAAAATGCTGATTTTGAAATTCCAGCTATTATTACCGACAACGCTGACGCAGGCGTTGAAACGCTGTCTGGTCTGACGGATGCCTACCCCGCTGCCGGACGCGCTGCGTTGGCCGCTGCCCGCAGTGCAGGCGTTGATGGTGGTGAAGAAAGCGGCATTGCTGCGTTCTTTAAATCTCAGTTAAATGTCCGGTCTACGACTGTGCAGGAAGGTGATGGCGTTGATGCCATCCTGTCCCGTGTCGAGGCCGCCGTGAAAGCAGGCGATATCCAAACCGCATTGGCCGAAGCGCAGACCCTGCCGGATGAGGCACAGCCCCCGCTGGCCGATTGGATGTCCACTGCGCAAACCCGAATTGATGCCTTGTCTGCTGTAAGTCAGCTGACAACCACGCTGCACTCTAATTAAGGAGGCCTGAACATGCTTTGGTCTTTGACAAAAGTTCTTATTTTCTTTGCTGTCGTTGCGGCGCTGGCATTTGGTGCCGTGCAGCTGATGGAAACCA
>JBMZCY010000174.1:0-4392 GCA_049613825.1 Planktomarina sp. | reverse complement strand
AATACGAACAGCGTTTGTCCGGTGCTGTGGACGAAATGCGTGTGGTTGTTGCCAACTTTGATGGCGCATTGGTACAATTGGGCCAAACACGGGAAGACGCATTTGCCCCCGGGCAGGACTTGTCAGATCGCGAAGCTTTGATGTTGAACAACGCCGAAACCAATATCACCCGACTGGCGTTTCTTGAGGATGCCTTGGTCAGGGTTCAAAACGCATCGACCTTTGAACGTATTATTGCAGTCCCAACAGTTGCAGATAGCCAAGTTGCTGCCCGCGCCTATGATGATTTCAAGCCTGCGGTTCCGTTGACAGTGGATGGACTGGCCTGTGCCGGACTTGGGTTTATTGGTGGTTGGCTAATTATCGGAATTTTAATTGGGCTATTGGCATTGCCGTTTCGCCTACGTCGCCGGAAGGACGCAATCGCATGACCCACGGGGCAGTTCCATTTTCTAAGTTCGAATTTATGATTGCGTGGCGGTATTTGAAGGCCAAACGGTCTGAAGGTGGCGTCAGTGTTATGACCATCATCAGCCTTGTCGGGATTGCTTTGGCTGTCGCTGCTTTGATCATTGTGCTGGCCGTGCGCAGCGGGTTCCGGACGGAATTTGTAGACATCATTCTGGGCGCGAATTCGCATATCACGGTTTATAATTCTGGCACGGTGACGGTGACTGGAACTGTGGATCGGACGATCACTGATTTCCAAGAAATGGCGGATCGCATTGCAACCGTTCCGGGCGTCGTGCGCGCGGCCCCTTTGGTGCGCGGGCAAGTCATGGTTAGCTTTGGGGATCGCAATGCAGGTGTACAGGTCTATGGCATTACCGCCGCTGACCTAAAAACCATCCCACGGATCGCCCAGCCAGAGGTATCATTAGGCGACATCGAAACCTTCCCCCTAGGCATCGCCATCGGGTCAGAGGTCGCGCGAACGTTGGGCGTCACCATTGGTGATCGGATCAAGCTGATTTCGCCGAACGGAGTCCGCACGGCGTTTGGTGTTAGCCCAAGGGTGAAGTCCTTTACGATCACTTACATCTTTACCGCAGGTCGCTACGACATTGATTTGACGCGGGTGTACTTGCCCTTTGGTGATGCCCAAGCATTCTTTAACCGCGAAGGGGCTGCGGACGAGATCGAAGTGATTTTGGAAGAACCCGAACAAGTAGACGAAATCCTGCCCGATGTGCTGGCCCAAACCGACCCGCGCAGCTTTGCCCAAACGTGGCAGGACATTGCGGGCGGTTTCCTGCGCGCGCTGCGGATCGAAGATAACGTGATGTTTGTCATCATGGGCGTGCTGATCCTGTTGTCGACGATGAACATTGTGTCTGGCCTGATTATGCTGGTCAAAAACAAGGGCAAAGACATCGGCATCCTACGCACCATCGGGATGAGTGAGGGGACCATTCTGCGTGTCTTCTTCATCTGCGGGGCAGGGATCGGGCTTGTTGGCACACTGCTGGGTGTCGTGTTGGGGGTGGCCTTCGTCATCAACATCGACTTCATTTTCAGCTTTATTAACTATCTCAGCGGTGGCGGAGTCTGGGACCCATCCATTCGCGGAATCTATGAACTGCCTGCCGAACTGCGCCTTGCCGATGTGCTAAAGGCCGTCGCGATGTCGCTGGGCCTGTCGTTCTTAATCACAATCTTCCCCGCGCGTCGCGCCGCACGGATGAACCCGGTCGAGGCTTTGCGGTATGAGTAATCCAGTCCTACAATTCACCAATCTGTCCAAAGCTTACAACCTTGGCAAACCGAACGAGATTGCAGTGTTGACGCAAACCGGCGGTGTGATCAACGCAGGCGAAGTGGTGTCCTTGGTCGCCCCATCCGGTGCTGGTAAATCAACGCTGCTGCATATGGTTGGTCTGTTGGATACGCCGGATTCAGGGTCGTTGAAGGTTTTGGACATGGAAATGTCCGGCGCAAGTGACCGTATGCGCACGATGACCCGCCGCACCACGCTGGGCTTTGTCTATCAGTTCCACCATTTACTGCCTGAATTTACGGCGTTGGAAAATATTGTGCTGCCACAGCTGTCTATGGGCCGTAGCCGCGTTAAGGCAGATGCACACGCAAAGGCGCTGCTGGACCAAGTGGGTCTTGTGGATCGTGCCAGCCACCGTCCCAGCGAATTGTCTGGCGGTGAACAGCAGCGTGTCGCGTTTTGCCGTGCGTTGGCGAACGATCCCAAATTGCTTTTGGCGGATGAACCGACGGGCAATCTGGACCCTGAAACCAGTGATCACGTATTCTCGGTCCTGATGGATTTGGTGCGGGCGACGGGGCTGTCCGCCCTGATCGCGACGCATAATCTGGAACTGGCAGGGCGCATGGATCGCAAAGTTAAATTGTGGCAGGGCAAAGTCACAGATGCTTAAAGGCGACATTGCTTTACCGATCAATCAGCACAATCTGGCCCAAATATAAATAAAATTGGCTGATATCTCTGCTTTAATAATAAAATTTGAGGCAGATACATGTTTACCACCATTCTACTCGCGACAGCGATGTTATCCCCGTTGGCTTTCCCTGATGTTTTCATGGGAGGCGAAGAACCCGACGCTGTGCAGGACGATGACCTGCAATACTCTGCGGTCGAAGATGCACTTCCCTTTGAAGATGACGATGAAGATGGTCCTTTGGTCATCGACGCATTTGACGTAAGTAAAGACATAATCGTGCTAGAGGCAGAGGATGATGTGTTCGTCGCCGATCAAGAAGAAATCGAAGGGGACACTGTGTTCACCCTATCCGACGGTTCTCAGGTCATTTTAACTGGCATCACCGGCGTATCCGATGAAGTCATCGAATTCGAAGCCCCAGAAGAAGCCTAACCCCTTGCACCGATATCAAACGCGCCTAATGTGCCCCAACCACACGGAAGGGACACACCATGGCGCAGGTATCAATCGAAGACATCAAGGTAACCGCTAAATCGGCATTGATCGCGCACGGCGCCAACGACCATGTCGCGACCCATGTGGCCGATGCCGTGGGCGAGGCTGAGGCCCATGGTAACATCATCTGTGGCCTCTATTATCTTGAAAGCTACTGCACCCAATTGGCCAGCGGACGCGTGAATGGCACAGTTGATCCATCGGTCAGCACCCCGCGCCCTGCGTCCATCTTGGTTGATGCATCTTACGGCTTTGCCCAACCTGCATTCGCCAAAGGCCTGCCCGTTGCACTGGACGCGGCCAAAGCAAACGGCACTGCATCCTTGTCGGTGGCCCATGCCCACACCTGCACATCACTGGGATATTTCACCAGCCAGATCGCAAAGGCCGGATACATGTGCATCGGCGTCACCAACGCATCGCCCATCGTTGCAGGCCCAGGCGGCAAGTCCCGCGTCATCGGTACCAATCCCATCGCGTTTTCTGTCCCTGATGGACAAGGCGATATGGCGATGCATTTCGATTTCTCAACATCGGCTGTAGCCTTGGGGAAAATCACCATGGCCAAAGCGGCGGGGGAAAGCATTCCGTTGGGCTGGGCCGTGGACGCCGAAGGCAAGCCAACCACCGACCCATCAGCAGCCATCGGCGGTGCCTTGGTCAGTGCGGGGGACTACAAAGGCTGGGGCTTTGGCCTGATGGTTGAAATGCTGGCAGCGGGCATGACCGGATCGGTCAACTCCCTCGATGTGGGCGGCCTGAAACTGCCCAACGGCCCGCCACATGGCTTGGGCCAGTTCTATATCATTTTGGACCCGTCCACACATCACGGCGACTTTGGCGCGCGGTTCGCCCGTGTCGCAGACGCCATCGCCGCTGACGAAGGCGCGCGGATGCCGGGCCAGAACCGCACCCGTCTGACCCACGCCTCCGTAGATGATGCATTTTGGGACAAAATTGAAGCACTTACCAACGCGTGAATTTAGCAGTTCTTTAACATTCCCCCCTATCCCTGATGTTGGTGAGGAATAGGGGGCCAATCATGGCAAAGCGATATATTGGAATTTTAGGCATTATGGCGGGTCTTCTGTGCACGCCGACACAGGCCGAACTTGTGGACCAAACCGGTGAACGGTTCTGGATATCCCGCGAAGTACTGGGCCATGGTATAGACAACTGCCGCGATGGGGATTGTCCGCGCATCAGCGAATACACGACCCGCCTGTTTGCCCCCTACGATGACGACCGTCTTCGCCGATTAATGGCGCTGCTGGATTTTCAGTCGGCCGCAGCGGGCAAACCGATCGTTCATCCTGAAACGCCTGAATTCTGTTCCCAGCAACTGCCTGATCCGAACCAAGTGATCTGGAACCCCGAATGGATGCAAACATCAGATAAGTTAGAGGCGTTGCGGGGCTTGCAAGGCCTGTATGTGAACGTCGCTGGTCTGAAAGCCCCTACTGGATTTTCTGGTGACTTCGGC
>JBMZCY010000173.1:0-4425 GCA_049613825.1 Planktomarina sp. | reverse complement strand
GACTGCTATGATGGTCATTTTTATGTTTATTGCTATAAATTATATTCTTCAGGTTATTGACCATACTTTTGTGGAAAATGAAATATATAACAATCTACAAGAAGTGTTTTCGGATGAAATTGAGAAAGGTGAAATTATTGCCCTGCTTGGCCCGAATGGCGCGGGCAAGACCACACTGATTTCAACGATCTGCGGGATTACCAAGATCACCAGTGGTGCGATTACTGTCGGCGGGTACGATATTCGACACGATTACCGCAAAGCGCGTGGGATGATTGGTTTGGTGCCACAGGAAATCACCTTGGAACCGTTCGAGAAGGTTATAAACACCGTCCGCTTTTCACGTGGTTTGTTTGGGCAGGCCCCCAATGACGCGTTCTTGGATGATTTGCTGAAAACCCTGTCTTTGTACGACAAAAAGGATGCGCAAATTCGCGAACTGTCTGGCGGCATGAAACGCCGTGTGTTGATCGCTAAAGCCCTGTCCCATGAGCCGCGTATCCTGTTTCTTGATGAACCGACTGCGGGCGTTGACGTCGAATTGCGCAAGGACATGTGGGAAACCGTGGCCAAGCTGAAACAACAAGGCGTGACCATCATCCTGACGACGCACTATATTGAGGAGGCTGAGGAGATTGCAGATCGCATTGGCGTTATTAATGACGGTCAAATCCTGCTGGTCGAAGGCAAGGATGCTTTGATGGCCCAGATGGGGCAAAAACAGATGGTGGTGGAGCTGACGGATGCTGTGACTGCCATCCCTGCTGCTCTGTCTGCGTACAATTTGGACCTGTCTGACGATGGCCTGCAGCTGATCTACACCTACGACACAAAATCCGACCGCACAGGTATCACAGGGCTGCTGAATGACATTCAGAAAGCAGGCCTGCAAATGCGTGATATGAAGACACAACAATCCAGCCTTGAAGACATCTTCGTCGGTCTGGTTGAGGAAGGCCGGACATGAATTTCCAAGCTGTAAAATCCATATATGCCTTTGAAATGGCACGATTTTTTCGCACGTTGATGCAATCGTTCCTGTCGCCTGTTATCTCGACATCACTGTACTTTGTTGTGTTTGGATCTGCCATCGGATCACGGATTCAAGAGGTTGAGGGCGTGTCATACGGTGCCTTTATCGTGCCCGGTCTGGTCATGCTGTCCGTTATGACCCAAGCGACATCGAATGCCAGCTTTGGCATCTATTTCCCGAAATTCATCGGTACAATCAACGAACTGCTGTCTGCGCCCGTGAACTTTTTCGAGATTACCGTCGGCTATGTCGGGGCGGCCGCAACGAAAGCGCTGTTCATCGGTGGGGTAATCCTTGCCACTGCGTTCCTATTTGTGGACATCACCATTGTGCACCCCATTGCGATGCTGGGGTTCTTGGTGCTGACGTGCCTGTCATTTTCGCTGTTGGGGTTCATCATCGGGATTTGGGCGAAGAATTTTGAACAACTGCAGCTGATCCCGTTGATGGTTGTCACACCTTTGGTCTTCCTTGGTGGATCGTTCTATTCGATCACCATGCTGCCCCCGTTCTGGCAGACGGTGACAATGTTCAACCCAGTCGTATACCTGATTTCCGGCTTTCGCTGGTCGTTCTTTGGGACTGCTGATGTTGCTGTTGGTACGTCATTGTTTGCCATCAGTGTGTTCACTTTGATCTGCATCGGCTTCATCGCTTGGATCTTCAAAACCGGCTGGCGGGTCAGGTCCTAACGTCACAGAGTGGGGGCATGGGAAAATCCGTGCCCACATCACCTTGTTCCATTCGCCCCAGCAGCCTACATGGGATGAATGAAGATAAAACTACCATTCCTAAAAGACCGTAAATCTGTCGCCGTTGTCCGCCTTTCGGGCATGATTTCTCAAGGACGCGGCTTGAATGATGCGGGGTTGGCCCCGGTTTTACAAAAAGCATTTGCCAAAAAGCCCTCTGCGGTGGCGTTGGTGATCAATTCCCCCGGTGGCAGTCCGGTTCAATCATCCCTAATCGGTGCGCGCATTCGTAGGTTGGCCGAAGAAAAAGCAGTTCCTGTCTATGCCTTCGTCGAAGACGTCGCCGCATCTGGTGGTTACTGGTTGGCCGCAGCGGCGGATGAGATTTATGTGGACCCATCTTCGGTTGTGGGGTCTATAGGTGTCATATCATCGGGCTTCGGGTTCCATGAATTGCTTGAAAAATACGGCGTGGAACGTCGGGTTTATACGGCGGGGACCTCGAAATCCCAACTGGACCCGTTCTGTGCCGAAAACCCCGAAGATGTGAACCGCCTCAAAGGTCTGCTGGATGATATTCACGACACCTTCAAAGATCACATCACAGCACGTCGCGGTGAAAAACTGGCCGATCGAGACCTGTTCACGGGTGAGATTTGGGTGGGCCAAAAGGGTGTGAACGACGGCCTAGCCGATGGCATTGGTCATCTGGTGCCGTTTATGAAGAACAAATTCGGTGATAAGGTGCGGTTCCGTATCTATGGTCAAAAGAAGGGTCTGATGTCGCGCTTTGGCATGTCCATTATCGACAACACCTTGAGCGGCATCGAAGAACGTGCCGCCTTTGCTCGGTTTGGATCCTGATAGATGATCCTTAAAATCGTCACCATATTCCTGATCGGAATTGCCGTTTTAGGAATGTTCGGCAAGGTGAAATACCCCGGACAAGCCGCGTTGCAAAACGCCAAATGTAAATCTTGTGGCCGGTTCAAAATCGGCAAAGGCCCGTGCAACTGTGGTGGCCAGATCGGTGGACCCAAAGCATGATGATGACGTGGATGTTGGTGGCCCTTGGGTTGATTATTTTGGTGCTGGCCGGTGATTTGCTGGTCAAAGGCGCTGTCAATCTGGCCCTGCGGCTGGGCGTTCCTGCACTGTTGGTCAGTCTGACGATTGTTGCGTTTGGCACCTCTGCACCTGAATTTCTGATTGTCCTGTCTGCGGTCGCAGACGGGCAGGCGGGGCTGGCAGTTGGCAATATCGTCGGATCCAACACAGCGAATGTCCTGCTGGTGCTTGGAATTCCTGCGCTGATGGTTGGCCTTGATACATCGTGCTGTGACACGCGCAAATCTTACATCTTTATGGTTGCCTCGACGTTGGTGTTTATCACCTTGGCATTCTTTGGCCCGTTTCAGTTGTGGCACGGCGCCATTCTGGTGGCGATGCTGGCCTACATGCTGTTGGACCAAGCCCGGGAAGCTAAATCCCACCGCGCCGCCTGTGCATCTGCCACGGTCGAGGAGGAAGAGGTCGAAGGTGCAGACCCTGATCTGCCCAAATGGAAGATTGGTCTGTATCTGGCACTAGGGATCATCGGCCTGCCGTTCGGGGCACATGTTCTGGTTGAGAATGCCGTTATTATAGCCCGTGAATTCGGCGTGTCCGAAGCTGCGATTGGTTTGACTTTGGTTGCGATCGGGACATCGTTGCCAGAGCTGGCCACAACGGTCGTTGCCGCATTCCGGCGTCAGGCGGATGTGGCGTTGGGGAACGTGATCGGATCGAACATGTTCAACCTGCTGGCTGTGATTGGTGTCACGTCGCTGATTGAGCCGATCCCCGTGGCGCAGCAGTTCTTGACTTTGGATCTGTGGGTGATGTTGGCGGCATCCCTGATCCTGATCCCGTTTGTGTTTATGAAAATGCAAATCAGCCGCGCATGGGGCGTGGCCTTGACCGCGCTGTATCTGGCTTACCTATTCGTCGTACTGGCGTAACTTCGGGGGACAGATCTATGCGGGCATTGGTAACAGGGGCAGGGCAACGTTTGGGCCGTGCCATGGCCGAACATCTGGCATCTGTTGGATATGATGTTGCGATACATTATGCGACATCTGCAGAAGGGGCCGAACAAACTGCGCAGGCAGTTCGCGCTTATGGCCGGCAAGCTGTTACATTGCAAGCCGACCTTCTGGACGAGGCCCAGGTGACACTACTGGTGGATTTGGCCGCACAGGCCCTTGGCGGTCCATTGATCTGTTTAATTAACAATGCCTCGATCTTTGAATATGATACCATTGCCTCTGCCACTCGCAGCAGTTGGGACAGGCATATGGAGTCTAATCTGCGGGCGCCCTTTGTCCTGACCCAAGTCTTCGCCGCACAAGCGCCTAAAGGGGCCGTAGACGATGCTGGTGAACCCGTCGCCCAATCTCTGATCCTGAACATGGTTGATCAACGGGTGCAAAAGCTGACACCGGAATTTATGACCTACACGCTGGCCAAGATGGGGCTTTGGGCGTTGACCCAGACGTCGGCGCAAGCTTTGGCCCCTGATATTCGGGTGAACGCCATTGGGCCGGGACCGACCCTGCAAGGGACACGGCAGTCAGACGGACATTTCGCACGACAACGTCGGCACACATTGCTGCAGCGCGGTGCCAATGCGGAAGATATCATAGGGGCGTTGGGATATTT
>JBMZCY010000172.1:0-4441 GCA_049613825.1 Planktomarina sp. | reverse complement strand
GGGGGCCGGTGCAGCAACAACACGTGGCATGAAGGAAGCGGAATTTGAAAGCCTCGGCAACATGATTGCGGACCTTGTTGAAGCCGAAGCGGCAGAAGACACCGATGCAGCGGTTGCACGCTGCAAAGAAACAGTTGCAGATCTGTGTAAGTCCTTCCCGTCTTACCCGGCCTGATCCATACTTGTAGTTCCCTAGCAGGACTGCAACTCTGGCCCTGCTGTTTCCCTATGCAGCAGGGTCTTTTATACCAGCCTCACAGCAAAGAAGGATGACATCATGATCGACGCACAGCTGAAATCACGCCTGCTGAAAGGCGCGCCATTGCTGTGGGTTAATCCGGATCAAATTCCGGTCCTGATGGCCGAGGTTCCGGTCCGGCCTGCGCAGGTGAAAGATGCAGAACAGAACTGGCGTGATCTTGCCCCGCTTTTGCAACAGTGCTTTCCCGAATTGCAGGGTCCGAATGGTGCAATTTCATCTGACCTGATTGAGGTTGCAGCCCTCGCCCAGGTTATGGGCAACGATCAAGGGCGTCATTTCGTGAAGGGCGACCACGCCTTGCCCGTTGCCGGGTCAATCAAAGCGCGCGGTGGCATCTATGAGGTCTTTCTTTATGGTCTGTCGCTTGCTCGATCCCTCGGGTTGATCAAGGCCGATGATACGCCCATAGCCTTGGCACACCCCGAGGTGAAAGCAGCTTTTGCAAATTATACGGTTGCGGTCGGATCAACCGGGAATCTTGGACTAAGCGTTGGGATTGCTGCGCGCGCGCTGGGTTTTCAGGCCGTTGTGCATATGTCGTCTGATGCCAAGGCTTGGAAGGTTGAACGTCTGAAACACCACGGTGTAGACGTCGTGCAACATGACGCTGATTACGGCAATGCCGTTGCCGCTGCCCGTGATCAGGCTGACGCGGATCCAACAATCTATTTCGTGGATGATGAACGTTCTGAACTGTTGTTCTTTGGCTATTCCGCCGCGGCCGCCGAGTTGCGCGATCAGTTGGATGCACAGGGCATCATCGTTGACGCCCAACACCCGCTGTTTCTGTATTTGCCTTGCGGTATTGGCGGCGCCCCTGGTGGAGTGACCTATGGTTTGAAACAAGTGTTTGGTGACAATGCCCATTGCTTTTTTGTCGAACCTGCCCAATCCCCCTGCGCCCTTGTACAACTGGCCGGGGGGCTTGAAAAACAGATCAATGTTTACGACATCGGCTTAACCAATAAGACCGAAGCCGATGGTATGGCTGTGGCTGAAATTAGCTGGTTTATCGCCCAGGTGATGCATCCACTTCTAAGCGGTGTTTACACAGTTGCCGATGACGACCTGTTCCGCTGGCTGGCACTGGCCCATGATCAAGCGGGATTGCAGCTGGAACCTTCTGCGGCTGCCTGCCTTGGTGGGCCTGCGGCCGCGATGGATACGGCGGAAGGACAGGGATATCTGACGCAAAACGGTCTGACGCACCACATGACACAAGCCACACATGTTATGTGGGCCACGGGGGGCAGCTTTGTTCCGGATGAAGAATTTCAGGGTTTTCTGGCGAAGGGCAATCAGCTGCTGTCTCAGCGCTGATCCCATTTCCGTAGGCCGATGGGGAGGTGTGTTATGCAAATTCAGTCAGAGGCCGGTCTGCCTGATCAACCTGTTGCCGCAAAGCATGTTGATGTGTCTGCGTCGAAATCTAGGGTCCATTTCGTTGTACCTTCGAGCCAGTCGCCTTTTGCAGTACAGATCTGTGTGGAACTTCTAAATCTTGCCAATAAGCTGTCGAACCAAACTTATTATGTGCCGGTGGTTCACCGGGATTTCTCGGATGTGTTTCAACGCAGGCTGTCGACTGAAGGCCAGACGGTTGTTTTGTTTGGCAGTATTGATGACAGATGGCCTCTGACGGCAGAGATGCAGAAACTGTTGCGTATTCATCTGCCTTGCACCTCGCGTATTGGTCTGGTGGGTGGGGCTGTTCTTATTGCTGCTGATATTCAGTTTCTGCGTGCTCGGACAGTTTCCGTGCATCCGGACATGTCGCGTGCTGCGGCCGAGGGTAATCTGAATATACAGACGGGGGATCAGCCAGTGTGCAGGGATCGCAATGTGTTTTCTGCTATCGGGGGACTGGCGGCACCTGAAATGATCAAGGAAATGATTGCAGAGGATTTGGGTGCGTTCATGGCGGACCGGGTGATGGATTACGTTGGACTGAATGCATCCGGGACAGGACGGCGCACGCAACAGGAAAATCAGTATTTTCAGCGTGCCAAAGGTGATGCGTTTCTGATGCAGGCGATCGACGTTATGGTGGCGAATATCGAAACGACGCTGTCTTCCCGTGCATTGGCGCAACGCCTAAATATCTCGTCGCGTCAGTTGGAACGGGTGTTCAGACGAACGTTCTCTGAAAGCCCAATGGAAGTCTATCGCAACCTGCGGCTGGAACGTGCTGATCAGTTATTACGCTACAGTGACATCCCGGTGTTTGAGGTTAGTCTTGCCACGGGGTTTGGATCGGTCTCGCTTTTGTCACAGCGGTATCGCGAACGTTATGGGCGTAAACCTTCGGAAACCCGGGCGGGTCGCTACGGGGATTGATTTATCCGTCTGGCGCATAATCTTGCTTAAGGTGTCTGAATGATCGCGTTTTCCCATTCTCGGATGAATGTGCGGCGCTTCAGAGTATCCAGATAGGTGATCAAAGCTGGTTCAAGCGGAATAACGGCATGGCCGTCTGAAATCCGACTGTCCGGCAGATGTGGCAGCGGGAAATGCTGGTCAGACAGCCCGGAAAATCGCAGCTGTGTCAGGTGATGAATGAAGGCTTCTGCGATGGCCGGGCGATCTGTTTGTTTCGATGCCAGAGCAGTACGCATCATCATGGTCGGAAAGGCGGACGGCAATATAATACTGATCTGATCGTCCAGTCCTTCACGGGCCAGCGCATAGCTGCCCAACACATTGTAAGCGACCAAGATTTTACCAGAAATCAGATCATCAAGCATTTCCCCGGAACAACAATACAGGCGGGCATTTAGGCTGCCCATCACTTCGGTTAGGCGCCAATAGGTTTCTGACGCGCGGGCATCCTGAGTGGCAAAAAGATAGCCAAGACCAGAGCTGCGCACATCATAGGTTGCCACTTTCCCACGGAATAAATCCGGGTTCGCGCGCAGCATATCGATCAGATCCTGGCGGGTGCGTGGGGGCGGGTTTCCCTGCAGCGCATTTTGGTTGATAACAATAGCCGCTGGTTCGGCGGTGAAGGCGAAAACACTGTTGCGCCATTGGGCCCAGCTGTCATGTTGAATGTCATTTAGGCGCAATGCAAATCCATCATTTGCAAGTTTCAGCTGCAGATCCATGGCGCTTGAGATCACCACATCATAGTGCTGGGGTGAGTTGCGAAACTGCCTGTCCAGATCTGCAGTTCCTGTCACGAGATATTCGATATGCACATTGGGATAGCTATCCTGAAAACTGTCAATCACCGGTGCAAAAACTGAAACATCTGTGCTAGACAAAATGCGCAATGTTGGACCGTTTCCAGTACCTTCAAAGGTGGCCTGTTCTTCCCAGTCCTGCGCAGTGGCAAGTGACACACAGCATAGATATATCAGAGAAATAAGGTAACGCATGCGCCGCCCTCCGGTTTGTTTCCTAGATGCAGCGTGCCACCGTGGGCCTGGGCGACATCTTGGGCTATTGTCAGGCCTAGACCCGACCCGATTGTGCCTTCGGCGTTGCAGCCGCGGGTAAAGCGTTCAGACAGTTTTGAGATTTCATCCGGGGGGAATCCGGGGCCTTGGTCGCAGACCTGAATTGAGATCTCGGGACTGTTGTGCATAGAAATATCGATGCGGCTGTCCCCGGGGGCGTATTTTAGGGCGTTGTCGACAAGGTTGCGCAGGGCGTTTTGCAGTAGGATCGGATCACCCGAATAGGGCATGCTGGGTTCGCCATGAACAAACAGGCCGATATCTTTCATGTCTGCGACAGGTGTGAGCCCCTGGACCAGTTCCGTGACAAGATCGGCAAGGTCCAGTGGGCGGCATTCCAGATGATCCGCACGAAAAGTAATCATCGCATGATCCAACAATTGACCGGCGGCGCGAGAGCTTTCATCAATGGCCCGGATCATCGCGCGCATCGCCTGACGGTTTTCTTCTTTTTCAACGCGTTGCAGGGTTGTTTCCGCATAGGTACGTACGGTTGCCAAAGGGGTGCGCACGCGATGGGCAGCTTCTGCGATGAAATCTTCTGATTGGGTCAGGGATTGATCCAGGCGTTGCATCAGGCTGTTGAGTGACGACACAAGGGGGGCCATTTCTGTGGGAACCGGGCCTTCGACTGGGCGCAGATCCTGGGGACCTCGGCGCGTCACAGATCCGGTCAATCGTTGCAGAGGACCAATGGTGGAGGCCGTAACCCGAAACGACA
>JBMZCY010000171.1:0-4465 GCA_049613825.1 Planktomarina sp. | reverse complement strand
GCATTGTGTTTGACCAATCCGCCTATGGCAGCAGCGGTCAGCAGGAAGTCGGGGATGTGATCGGTCGAGGCCATAGGCACATGGTCCAGATAATAGCGCAGCGTTGCGGGAACGACACCGGCTGCTCCGTTTGTGGGGGCCGTGACCACCTGACCACCCGCAGCGTTTTCTTCGTTTACGGCCATGGCGTAAACACTCATCCAGTCGTTGATGGTATGCGGTGCGGATTGGTTCATGCCACGTTCTGCCTGCAAGGCATCATGGATACCTTTGGCGCGGCGTTTCACGTTCAGTCCACCAGGTAGGATGCCTTCGCTGGTCATGCCTCGGTCGATGCAATCGTTCATAACCTGCCACAGGCGTGTGATGCCTTTGTCTAGGTCTGCCATTGGCATCCGCGCCAGTTCGTTCGCGCGCTTCAGATCAGCCACGGATTTTCCGGTGATCTGGCACATCTCCAACATCTGGGCGGCAGACATAAAAGGGTAGGGGACAGGGGGGCCTGTATCTGCGGCGGCGCCTTCGGCCATTTGGTCAGCGGTCACTACGAAACCACCGCCTATGGAATAATAAGTCTCTTGCAGGATCACGTCACCTTGGGCGTCGGTCGCCATCAAGATCATGCCGTTTGCGTGTGCCGGCAGGGCGGGACCAAAGTCGAACATGATATCCGCAGACGGATCAAGACGCAGTTCAGGCAGACCTTCGGGGGTGACGATCTTGTCGGACTTCATTTTATCCAACGCCGCCTCGGCCTTTGCATTATCATAGGTATCGGGCAAGAATCCCGCCAGACCCAGCAACGTCGCACGATCCGTGGCATGGCCCACACCTGTAAAGGCCAATGATCCGTGCAGCCGTGCCTTCACCCCAGCAGGCTGAAACGGACTGGCGCGCAGCATGTCCAGAAACATGCCTGCGGCCACCATAGGTCCCATGGTGTGCGATGAAGACGGGCCGATGCCCACTTTGAACATATCGAAAACTGAAAGGAACATGGTATCATCCTGAAGTGCTGGCGTGATGAAGCAGTCGCACTGATTGCATATCTGGTGTCGTTTGGAAACGACCCTTTCGGGCAGTTCTTGAGCATCCTGCATTGTGATTTCAAATGGTACGGATAGGGTTCGTGTCAAAGAAGGATGTTATGATGTTTGATCATCTTGGGTTGTCGGTTGCTGATTTTGATCGTGCCAAAGCGTTTTATGACCAGGCGTTAGCGCCTTTGGGCCACAGCTTGGTCGCAATGGTTCCATCCGAATATACAGGCGGCGTAAAGGTTGGGGGATACGGCACTGATCGTCCCCAATTCTGGATCAGCGAAGACGGGGCGCAAACGCCAGTGGTGCACGTGGCCTTTGCTGCCGCTACCCGCGCAGATGTAGATGCGTTTTACGCTGCCGCCATCGCAGCGGGTGGGGTTGATAACGGTGCACCGGGTCTGCGTCCGCATTACCACGCTGATTATTACGGTGCTTTTGTCCGCGATCCCGATGGCAACAATACCGAAGCGGTTTGCCACACGCCCGCGACATAAGTCTCTGTCCCTTTTACAACCCTCTGCCTATAAGCGACGCAAGCAAGTAAGGAGTCATCTATGTCAGCCGATCTATCCCCGATGGACAAAGCCAAATTCGCCGCTGCGAAACGCGCTGTGGAATATGTGCAAGATGGGATGAAAGTGGGTCTTGGCACAGGATCAACTGCCGCATGGATGGTCCGGGTTCTGGCGGAACGTGTACGGGCCGAAGATTTGGACATTCATTGTGTGCCCACGTCGACCCGGACCGCAAAGCTGGCCAATGATTTGGGGTTGAGGGTCATATCACTGGATGAAGCGAAATGGCTGGATCTGACGATTGACGGCACGGATGAATTCGATGATGAACTGAACCTTATCAAAGGCGGCGGTGGCGCTTTGTTGCAGGAAAAGATCGTGGCGACTGCAAGCGACCAGATGGTCGTGATCGCGGACCTGTCCAAGAAGGTTGAAGCACTAGGCGCGTTTCCTTTGCCTGTCGAAGTGATCCCGTTCGGGTGGCAAACGACAAAGGCACTGCTGGAAGAATTGCTGGTGTCGCTCGACGTGATGGGCCGGACGGCATCCCTGCGCATGAACGGTGACGCGCCTTATGTGACCGACGAAGGCAACCATATCCTTGATCTACACCTGAACCGTATTGGTGATCCACGCCAGCTGGCGATGGCGTTGAACCAAATTCCCGGGGTGGTTGAAAATGGGCTGTTCATCGACATTTGTGATGTAGTTGTTCTGGGCGCGGGCGATGGCACTATTCGGGTTGAGGATATCAACCAAGGTACCATCGGTGAAGAAAAGATCGACTTTCTGGAAGCAGAAAACCTGTTCACTGATTTGGCGGATTAAACATGACGTTTGACTATGATGTATTTGTAATTGGTGGTGGCTCTGGCGGGGTTCGTGCTGCACGTGTGGCCGCTGGCGATACCGGCGCGAAGGTCGCCTTGGCCGAGGAAGATCGCTACGGTGGGACCTGCGTCATTCGCGGCTGTGTGCCAAAGAAACTAATGGTTTTTGCATCGAAATATTCCGAGGCGTTTGCGGAAGCCCGTGAATACGGCTGGTCCGTCACAAATGGCCGGTTCGATTGGGGCAACTTCAAACTGCGCCTGCACGGTGAACTGGACCGTCTTGAAGGCATCTACCGCAAGCTGCTGGCGAATTCGGGGGTTGAAACCTTTGACAGTCGCGCAGTTGTTGCTGGCCCGAATACCGTGCGTTTGGCCGACGGGACCGAAAAGACAGCCAAGACGATCCTTGTTGCAACAGGTGGTTGGCCGACAGTTCCAGAGGTTGATGGGAAAGAACTTGCCATCACCTCGAACGAGATTTTCCATTTGGACGCTTTGCCGAAATCTATCGTCATTGTCGGTGGTGGATATATCGCATGTGAATTTGCGGGCATTATGAATGGCCTCGGTGTGGAAACGCATCTTGTGTATCGCGGCGATCAAGTGCTGCGTGGCTTTGATGAAGAAGCACGCGGGATTATCGCGGATGGAATGAAAGAAAAGGGTGTGAAGGTTCACACCAATCTGAACGTCGCATCGATGAAGCAAGTCGGCGGTGGCATCGAAGTCACCGACACAGATGGCAACACCATGATCACCGACCACGTCATGTACGCCACTGGACGCCATCCGAATTCGCAAGGTCTGGGGCTGGAAGCGCTGGGCATTGAGTTAGATCGGGCGGGTGCAGTTGTCGTGGACAAGTTCTCAAAAACAGCCGTAGATTCGATCTACGCCGTTGGTGACGTCACCAACCGTGTGAACCTGACGCCTGTCGCAATTCGCGAAGGTATGGCGTTTGTTGAAACCGTGTTGAAGAACAACCCGACACCTGTCGATCACGAACTGATCCCGACTGCGGTCTTCACACAACCTGAATACGGCACAGTAGGTCTGACCGAAGAAGCTGCCGCGAAGCAGGAACAGATCGAGGTTTACGCGACCACGTTCCGCCCTATGAACACATCCTTCATAGGCACTCCTGCAAAGGTTCTGATGAAACTGATCGTCAGCGTGGCCACTCGCAAAGTACTGGGCTGTCACATCGTGGCAGACGGGGCAGGGGAAATGATCCAGATGGCTGGGATTGCAGTCAAAATGGGTGCGACTAAAGAAGATTTCGACCGTGTGTGTGCAGTGCACCCCACGGCATCCGAAGAACTGGTTACAATGAAGGCGCCCGTACGGACGACATAATCAATTACATGCTGCCCCAGCTTGAAAACACGCTGGGGCAGCACACATATCAAGATAACTTTAGGCTGGTGAGGGTTCACATAGAACATGGCTGGAAATAACGGCGGACCTTGGGGCGGTGGAAACCGTGGCGATCAAGGTAATAATGACAACGGGAACGACAACGGTGGAAATCGTGGGGGCAATCGCCCTGACGGACCACAGATTCCTGAAATCGATGAAATGGTACGCAAAGGCCAAGAACAGCTGCGCGTTCTGATGGGCGGCAAAGGTGCCCGTTCAGGCGGTGGTGGTTCAGGCGGTGGCGAAGGTATCCCCAAGGGGGTCTTTGCATTGGCGGCACTGGCAGCGGTGGGCCTATGGTTGTTCAGCAGCCTGTATACGGTGAAACCCGAAGAAAAATCGGTCGAATTGTTCTTGGGTGAATTTTCATCCGTCGGTGAACCTGGCCTGAACTTTGCGCCTTGGCCTGTTGTGACCTACGAAGTTGTTGCAGTGACCACTGAACAAACAGTCGAAATTGGCATCGGTCGTGCCGGTACAGACGAAGGTCTGATGCTGACAGGGGATGAAAACGTGGTCGACATCGACTTCCAAGTTGTTTGGAACATCAACAACCCGCAGGAATTCTTGTTCAATCTGGCTGAACCACAGGCGACAATCCGTGCTGTTTCTGAATCTGTGATGCGTGAAATCGTTGCACGTACTGATCTGACCC
>JBMZCY010000170.1:0-4525 GCA_049613825.1 Planktomarina sp. | reverse complement strand
AATCATCGCTTCAAGATAATCCGTTGATCACAGACTTAACCCAGTTTTATGACTAAATGGAAACAGTGCGTTATCGGAAATCTATAGGATTTCTCTGGTATCGTCATCAAGAAGACATATTTTACGGTAATTCAAAACCGAATCTCATAGGGATATGTCGTGCGTAACTTCCTTGAACATAACGATGGTGCTGTATCAACAGATTGGGTTGTGCTGGCTGCTGCTGTTGTAGGATTAGGCGCCGCGGCACTATCATCTATCAGCACGGGATCATTGGACATGGCTGACAGAACAGCCAGCGCTTTGAACAATGTACAAATTACCACAGACGCAGATTCAGCACAGTCAATATCTGACACCGATGACCCTGCTGCATGGGGTCCTTGGGTCGACAGATTTGAAATCGATGGTAATGATATCTGGACATACAATGACCAAAACCAATTGGTTCATCAAAACACAGGTGAAGTTGAACCGATTAATCCCGTCACGGATGCGGATGGAACAACTACATTTTTCAATATCCGTGGTGAATTGACGGATCAAACAGGCGTGTTGATCAGTTAACGATTTTACTTGCGAAAACAGGCCCCGAAGGACCTGTTTCAGTTAAGATCGAAAAACTACTTATCGTCATCTTCGTCCAAATCACCATCAGGCAGGTTGAAGAAACTGTCCGCATCTTTCACGTCTGTTTCCGGTTCTTCCTCTGGTGCATCACCCAAGGTGAACGCTTCCAAACCAGCAATAGATGTCGGAATCTTCGGTTCCGCTTCCATGCCCAATGACTGTTCGGTACTAACCAACTTACGACGTTCATCATCATCCATCACGCCGCCTTCGGCTGCTTTCTTGGCCGCGGCTTTCTGCACAGCTGCGTCCAGTTCGGACTGCTTACACAATCCCAACGCCACCGGATCAATCGGCTGAATATTCGCGATGTTCCAGTGTGTGCGTTCGCGCAGTGCCTGAATGGTTGGTTTCGTTGTGCCAACCAGTTTGGAAATCTGCGCATCAGCCAGTTCAGGATGGAACTTCACCAACCACAAGATCGACGCCGGACGGTCCTGACGTTTCGACAATGGTGTATAACGTGGCCCACGGCGCTTTTCTTCGCCAACGGCAGCCGCATAAAATTTCAGCTTCAACGGCACCAACGGATCGGCCATTGCGTTGTCCAGATTTTCTTGCGTCAGCTGATTGTTCGCAACCGGATCAAAGCCCTTTACGCCAGTGGCCACATCACCATCGGCGATGCCTTGCACTTCCAATTCGTGCAGATCGACGAAATCCGCGATTTGCTTAAAGCTTAGCGTTGTGTTGTCCACCAACCAAACGGCAGTGGCTTTCGCCATGATAGGTTTACCGGTCATAATAATAGCCTCCAGATACATCTTCCCCGACGGCTTACGCCGGTCCCGGGTTTTGGCGGGACGAGTTTCCATTGTTGGGGAACTTAAATCCGATATAAGGCGGAAAAGTAAAAAGGGAAAGCCCCATGATCCGCCTCCTCGCCACCCTCCTGTTCCTGCCCACAATCCTAATGGCAAAAGGCGAACGCACGGGTGACTTCGACTACTATGTTCTGTCCTTGTCGTGGTCCCCGAACTGGTGTGCGTTGGAGGGCGATGCCAAGGACAGCCCGCAATGCGAAGACGACAAAGACTATGGCTGGGTTCTGCACGGGTTGTGGCCGCAATATGAACAAAGCTGGCCCAGCTACTGCCCAACCAACGAACGCAACCCATCGCGTCAAATGACGAACGAGATGATCGACGTCATGGGCACTTCTGGCCTTGCATGGCACCAATGGAACAAACACGGCACTTGCGCAGGCGTATCGGCAACAGAATACTACGACCTTTCCCGTGAAGCATATAACTCGGTCACCCGGCCACCATTGTTTCGCAAACTGCCCCGCGCTGTCAGCGTCCCTGCAAAGATCATCGAAGAAGCGTTCCTGCAATCAAACCCGCAGCTGTCAGAAAATGGGGTCACCATCACCTGCCGCGCAGGCATGATTCAAGAGGTTCGCATCTGCCTGAACGATGATCTGTCGCCGCGCAAGTGCGGCCAGGACGTCATTCGTGATTGCACCATGACAGATGCAGACCTGCTTCCGATCAAATAACGCAGTTACAGAATCTGGATTGCCACGCTTTCGGTTGAAAATCCGATGTATTTGTAACTGCCTGGTGCCAGTTCTTCCTGCAGCGCTTTCCATTCATGATTGCGCCAGCCCGGATAGCCATACAGTTCGTCGAACAAGATCACTGTGCCTCGTTGGATCCACGGCTTGATTGCTTTCAAAGTAAAAGACGTCGGCGTGTATGTGTCGAAATCCATGTGAACAAAGGTGAACTTATTGGGCCGCGTTTTGTCCAGAAAATCTGGCAACGTGTCCTGTATCCAGCCATCGATCAGCATCACATTATCAGGCACCGCAGGCAACTTCCCCTCGGTGCTGAATCCGCCACTTTCCCGACCGTTGTGATGGCCAGTCCAATCTTCTTCCAGTCCTTCAAAGCTGTCGAACCCGTGTATCGTCAGATCATGCGGGGCCAGTAATTTGGAAAACAGATTGACCCCCGCACCGCGCCAAACGCCAAATTCGACAAACAGGCCTTTGTGTCCCACATCATCCAGTGCCCGCTGCAATGCATAACGGCGCAAGCCGGGTTTGCGGGGGAATAACATGGCGTGGGGCATCACATCTTTGAACTGATCGTGACTGTCCCGCATCGCGTGATCCCATGCGTGATCCAAAGGGCTGGCTTTTCCGACTGTAAAATTTGTCATTCACGTGTCCTTTTGTTTCCGTTTTCGAAACGATTGGATGACATCTACAGGACTTGTGCGATATTTCTAGCCTGAAATACGCAATACCAATTTTCCGATATGTGTGTTGCTTTCCATCTTTGTGTGTGCGGCAGCGGCAGCGTTCAGCGCAAACTGGCTGTCCATCACCGGCGCTATCTGGCCCGCTGAAAGATGCGGCCAAACATGTTTAAACAGTGCCTCCGCAATCCCTGCCTTCACCACATCACTCTGAGGGCGCAAAGTAGAGCCCGTAATTGTCAATCGCCGCATCATCAAATGGGCAAAGTTCACTTCAACCTTCGGCCCTTGCAGAAACGCAATCTGTACCAAACGTCCGTCTGTGGCCAATGCCTTCAAGTTGCGCGGAATATAAGACCCGCCCACCATGTCCAGAATCACGTCAGCACCCCCGACAGATTTCATAAAGTCCTCAAACGCAGCATCGTGGTAATTGATACAGCGCAGGGCACCTAACCCCTCACAAACCTCGCATTTCAGATTCGACCCTGCCGTCGCATAGACCCGCGCGCCAAACAACTTTGCCAGTTGAATGGCGGTCGTTCCGATCCCCGACGCACCACCATGCACCAAAAACGCCTCACCTGCTTTCAACGCTCCGCGCTGAAAGACGTTCGACCAAACGGTAAAGAACGTTTCCGGCAAACACGCCGCTTGATCCATCGGCATGCCGTCTGGAACAGGCAAGCAGTGCGCAGCAGGTGTCGTGACATATTCAGCGTACCCTCCGCCGGGCAACAACGCACATACCGCATCCCCTACGGCCAGATCAGACACTCCGTCCCCCAAAGCATCAACAACGCCTGAACATTCCAACCCCGGCAAATCACTGGCCCCTTTGGGCGGGTTATACAGCCCTGCACGCTGCAGCGCGTCAGGACGGTTCACACCTGCAAAAGCAACTTTGATCCGCACCTCACCATACACAGGCACAGGAATATCACGTTGACACGCTTGCAACACCTCTGGCCCGCCGGCCTGCGTGATTTCAATCGCGGTCATTTTAGTCATAGTTGCTTCTTTCTGGTTATTTTTGCTGCAGGTTTACCGGTTCCACGACCCGGGTAAATCCACCTTTGGCACAGTCGGCGGCTTCTTCACCTGCCCCAACAACCAGTTGGGACCAGCCAATAACGAGGACAGCACTTTATTGCCCCGAACCTGTGCCTTTACCTTTTCGATCTGCATCACATCATCAATGCGCCGGTCCAGAAAATCCCAAGTCGCTTGCCCGTCCGTGCTGTCATCGCCCAGCCAGAACAACACAACCGACGCATAAACCGCCGCTAGCGTGGCGCGTTTTGTGTACCAATTAACATCATCAGACGGGTCACCCAGCGTATCCCAAATCATGTCCGCCGTGCCCCATATCAACTTCGCCCCCTCTGGCGCATTCTGTGGCAAAGCGAACAAAGTCGTACCACGACGGACAGCCTCTTTATTGGCAGCGGCTTCCAATCGCAAACGCACGGCTAACGTCACTTTCTCGCGAATTTTCATCTGATTGGTATCCGTCGCCCGGTATGCCTTGCGCATCGCGAAATCCCCCGCGACATGGAAGCTAACTGCCAAATCCAACGCCCCACGGGGACACACGGCACAGGCCACGGTCGGGTTAATATCCGCATCAGAAACTGCCGCATCAAATGTGGCATTAGTCCAACCGTCAAATGTGACGTGCACAATC
>JBMZCY010000169.1:0-4537 GCA_049613825.1 Planktomarina sp. | reverse complement strand
AATAGGTCCGTGCTGTTTTGGGAGCAAACAAAAAACGCCCCACCGTTTCCAGCAGGGCGTTCTGTAATCGTAGGGTGCGCACCGCAACCATTATCAATCAATCAACGGCAACAACTTATCAAAGCTGGCTTTCGCATCGCCATAGAACATCCGTGTGTTGTCCTTGAAGAATAGTGGGTTTTCGATACCGGAATATCCAGTCCCCTGACCACGTTTCGACACGAACACCTGCTTTGCTTTCCAGCATTCCAGAACCGGCATACCCGCGATTGGGGAATTCGGATCGTCTTGGGCTGCAGGGTTCACGATGTCGTTGGACCCGATCACAATGGCGACGTCTGTTTCGGGGAAGTCATCGTTGATCTCGTCCATTTCCATCACGATGTCATAGGGCACGCGGGCTTCGGCCAGCAGGACGTTCATGTGGCCCGGCAAACGCCCCGCAACGGGGTGAATGGCGAAACGCACGTTCTTGCCTTGGGCGCGCAGCTTGCGTGTCAGCTCGGCCACGGTTTGCTGGGCTTGTGCCACCGCCATACCGTATCCGGGGATGATCACAACGCTGTCTGCTTCGTTCAATGACGCGGCAACACCGTCTGCATCGATTGCGATTTGTTCGCCCTCTACCGCCATTTGTTCACCCGCAGGGCCGCCAAAGCCGCCCAAGATCACGGACACAAAACTACGGTTCATCGCCTTACACATGATGTACGACAGGATCGCACCAGACGATCCGACCAAAGCCCCCACAACGATCAACAGATCATTGCCGAGTGAGAAGCCAATCGCTGCCGCTGCCCAACCGGAATAGCTGTTCAACATCGACACAACCACCGGCATGTCAGCGCCACCGATGCCCATGATCAGGTGATAGCCGATAAACAGCGCCGCCAAGGTCATGATGAACAACGGGAAGAAGCCGCCTGTGTTGAAGTACCAGATCAGCGTCAGAACAGTGATCGCAGCCGCACCGATGTTCAGCATGTGACCACCTGGCAGCTTTTCAGCAGCAGAGGTTACACGACCGGACAGTTTGCCATAGGCGATGACAGACCCCGTGAAGGTCACCGCACCGATGAAGATGCCTAAGAACAATTCTACCTTCAGAATGTTCAATTCAACGGCGTCTTTCTTCGCGATCAACTGCCCGAAGGTGCCTAAGTCAGCCATGATCACATCAAGTGGAGCGCTCGAAGACATGATTAACCATGCCACATTGCCCATTTCAAAATGCGCAATGAAGCCGACGAACACCGCTGCCAAACCAACCAGCGAATGCATCGCTGCAACCAGTTCCGGCATCTGTGTCATCTGCACCTTCGTGGCCAGTTGATACCCGATGGCACCACCCCCCGCGATCAACAGGATCGACAGGAACCAATACCCGGCACCAGGGCCAACCAGTGTCGCCGCCACGGCCAAAGCCATGCCAACAATGCCATACCATACAGCGCGTTTTGCGCTTTCTTGACCTGACAGCCCCCCCAAAGACAGGATGAACAGGATTGCCGCCACAACGTAAGCGGCTGTTGTAAAACCAAATTCCATTACACCAACCCCTTAAGATTTCTGGAACATGGCGAGCATACGCCGTGTCACAAGGAAGCCACCAAAGATGTTAATCCCGGTCATAAAGACAGACAGTGCCGCCAGCAGGATCACAAGGAAGGACCCCGATCCGATCTGCATCAACGCGCCCAAGATGATGATGCTTGAGATCGCATTTGTCACCGCCATCAGCGGAGTGTGCAAGCTGTGTGCCACGCCCCAAATCACCTGGAACCCAACAAACACGGCCAGAACAAACACGATGAAATGCTGCATAAAGCTGGCTGGTGCGACCAAACCAACGGCAAGCAGGGCCGCGCCACCAATGGCCAACATGCCGACCTGAGTTTTGGTTTGGGCCGCAAAGGCTGCTGCTTCTTCTGCTTTCTTTTCTTCCGGTGTTTTCTCAACCACGGGTGCCTTTGGCTGCGCTGCAATCGCAGCCACCTTTGGCGGTGGTGGTGGGAATGTAATCGCACCTTCGTGTGTGACTGTTGCGCCACGGATCACGTCGTCTTCCATATTATGGTTCACTTGACCGTCTTTTTCAGGGGTCAGGTCCGCCATCATGTGGCGCACGTTTGTGGAATACAGCGTGGACGATTGCGCGGCCATACGGGATGGGAAATCGGTGTAACCAATGATGGTCACGCCGTTGTCTGTGACGATCTTTTCGTCCATCACAGTCAGTTTACAGTTACCGCCACGTTCGGCGGCAAGGTCCACAATCACGGATCCAGGCTTCATCGCGTCGACCATATCTTTGGTCCAAAGTTCTGGCGCATCGCGATTCGGGATCAGGGCTGTTGTGATAACGATGTCAATTTCCGGCGCCAGTTCACGGAACTTTGCCAGCTGCGCTGCCGCAAATTCGGGGGACGATACGGCAGCATAACCGCCTGTCGCCGCTCCATCTGCCTGCTCTTCTTCGAAATCGAGGAAGACAAACTCAGCGCCCATCGACTCAACTTGCTCTGCCACTTCGGGCCGCACGTCGAATGCGTATGTGATTGCACCAAGGGATGTGGATGTGCCGATGGCGGCAAGGCCTGCAACACCCGCACCAACAACCAGAACTTTCGCTGGCGGGACTTTACCCGCAGCCGTCACCTGACCTGTAAAGAAGCGGCCAAAGTTGTTACCTGCTTCAATAACAGCGCGGTAACCTGCAATGTTCGCCATGGACGACAAAGCATCCATTTTCTGTGCCCGCGAAATACGCGGCACCATGTCCATCGCAATCACGTTCGCGCCGATGTCTTTCGCCTGATCCATCAACGCGTCATTCGCGGCTGGATAGAAGAACGAAATCAGTGTCTGATCTTTGCGGAACCGCTTCATTTCAACAGTCGACGGTGGGCGTACTTTCACGACCACATCCGCCGCTTTGGTCAGGGCAGCAGCAGTCGCTGCAACCTCTACACCCGCAGCCTTATATAATTTATCATCGAATCCGGCGACAGCACCTGCCCCTTTTTCGATCATGCACTCATAGCCCAGCTTTTGCAGCTGAAGCGCACTGTCGGGGGTCATCGCAACGCGATTCTCACCTTCGAATGTTTCCTTTAAAGCACCGATTTTCACGATTATTTATCCTTTCGCGCGGTCTCTCACCGTTTGGTTTCGTCTTTTAGACAGGTTCACGATCTACCCCGCGCAACATTATTGCGCAAGCGCTGCAATGCAGAATACTTTCGTATACGAAACATTTATGCGGCAGCGCAGCAACAGGTTGGCGCTGTCGGCTGTTAAGTTAGATAAGTTGCGTAGTCACTTACCAGCAAATGCGTCGGAGTGACATCTTCCTCAATCCGCGAAAAACGCCCAATCGGATCGCGGAACGCATTGTCGATTTCATCATCATTCACCGATGAAATTTCACCAATCAACACATCCCCGTCCTGCCCCCAGAACGCATGCCAGTCACCCGGCATCAGGGTCACAGACTGACCGGGGGCCAGTTCCAGAACTTCACCCGGCGTGAACGAATACGCAATCCCGTCGCACATCACAGATCCGCCCTTGGTCGCATCAAAATTGCCCTGATCGTCAGACCCAAACAATTCTACCGCCAGCGTCGCACCGCCACGGTTGATAATATCCTCGGCCTTTTGCATATGGGTGTGCATCGGACTGATCTGGTCTTGGCGTGAAATCAGCAGCTTTTCGGCATAACACATACCACCACCCACCCGCAGATCGCTTAACCGTCCGTTACGCAGAGTGAACAGCGACAGGCCCAGTTCAGTAAACCGCCCCTGCCCATAATCCGTAATGTCCCAGCCACAACGTCCGTCGATCACCGCCCGTGCTACATGCTTATTCGCCCGAAATTCCTCCGGCGACCAATAGGCAAACGAAGGCAACGAGAACCCAAACGACCGGATCATCTGATCCGCCGCCGTAATAATCGCATTGACCTGTGACCGTTTCATCCTCGCCATGCCCGCGCTGCCTTCCCTAATGCCTCAAACAAAGGTCGCGACACGGGATCGTGTGCCGCTTTGTATTCGGGGTGCCACTGCACTCCAATCGCCAACCCTTTGGCACCTTTGATATATATCGCTTCGGCCGTCCCATCGGATGCCACACCATCAATCACAACCCGAGGCCCTGCTTCCCTAATCCCCTGCCCGTGCAATGAATTGGTCCGCACCACATCCGCGCCCAGCATCCGCGTAAACACCCCACCCGGTGTTAGCGTCACATCATGGCGCAGCTCGAACTTCTCTTCAATCGTGCCATCAGGGGGCATCCGGTGATTGTCACGGCCCGGTAAGTCCCTGATCTCAAAATCGAGTGATCCGCCCATAGCCACATTCATTTCCTGAAACCCACGACATATTGCCAAAAACGGTTGTCCCCGTTCCACCAACGCACGGATCAGCGGCAACGCCAGGCCATCGCGGCGTTCATCTATATCACCGTGTGCGTCGGTCAATTCTTCCCCATAGTGGCACGGGTGCACATTTGGGCGTCCCCCGGTAAA
>JBMZCY010000168.1:0-4540 GCA_049613825.1 Planktomarina sp. | reverse complement strand
TTGTCAAAATTGGCAGTTACTTATTACTAGGAATTGCTTTGTTTTTTGTGTCACAATTGATTTCATTTGAAGCGATTTTGCCAACTGTTTTATGTAAAAATCTATTGTTCGTTTTGTTATGCGGATGGCGCCTTTATTCATCCCGATGTCAGCGTGAAGGACTTTCAGGCAAACACGGTGCAAGCGATGAAAGACAACGGCACGCCCGGGTGGTTGGCTTGGTTGATGACACGCGAAATTCCGCGCCGTCCCAGATGGCGGGCCTAAGTTAGCTACGCAACGATGGTAGGCCGATTCCTGTGCTTTCAAACCCGCCATCGACGCTGATCAATTGTCCGGTGACAAAGCTGGCTGCGTCGGAACACAGGAACGCGATGACATTCGCGATTTCATTTTCCGATCCATAACGGTTCAATGGGATCGCGTCGTGATAGGCGTCGATGATGTCTTGCGTGTGCACGGCCATTGCCAGTTTTGTGCGCACCGGACCGGGGGCCACGCTGTTGGCGCGGATGCCAAATTCGCCCAGCTCTGCTGCTTGTTGTTCGGTCAGGTGAATGACGGCTGCTTTGGATGTGCCGTAGGCCACCCTTAATGTAGATGCCCGTAGGCCAGAGATTGAGGCGATGTTTACGATGCAGCCTTTGGTGTCCTTCAACGCTGGAATCGCGGATTGCGACATTAGGAAAACACCGTCCAAGTTGACCGACATGACACGCCGCCAGCGGTCGAAATCGGTTTCTGCAATGGGTCCGAAATCAGCCACACCGGCATTATTGACCAACGCATCAATCTGACCTGACCAAGCCAGTGTTTGGGCGACCGCCTGTTCGGTGTCTTGGGGACGCGACACGTCGAAGTGCAGTGCCAAGGTGTTGTCGAGGTCAGCTTGAACCTTCACCAACTCCGCCGCGTCCCAATCCAACATTGCGACTTGCCAGCCCGCGTTCAGCATCAGCTTTGTGGTGGCCAGCCCGATCCCGCGTGCTGCCCCTGTGATGATTGCAGTTTTCATATCGTGGTTCCTTTTGCTGACATAGAAACACAAGCCTGTGTTTTGGGGCCCGTCAATGTTTCACTTCAATTAACGCGCTTGCACATCTTTGTTTTGTCGGGTCGGATTACGAAAAGGATTGCGTGATGTTTGTGATGGAATTCGGGGCAACGGCCTTACAATGGTTGGCATTGATTTTTGTACTGATGGTTGGCTGTTTGGTTGCTGTTGTGGCGATCTTGTTCGTCATAGACAGAACCCAAAAGACAGATGCTGTCCGCCGCAACTATCCCGTTCTGGGGCGATTTCGGGCAATATTTACATCGCTGGGCGAATTCTTTCGCCAGTATTTCTTCGCAATGGACCGCGAAGAATTGCCCTTTAACCGCGCACAACGCGAATGGGTAAAACATGCGGCAGAAGGCAAATCGAACACAGTGGCGTTCGGGTCAACGCGCAGTCTTTCAGTACCCGGAACTCCAATTTTTGCGAATGCAGCATTTCCCCCGTTGGAAGATCAATTCTGCAAGACCGAACCTTTATTGATCGGGCCAAACGCTCGGCAGCCGTATGTTGCATCTTCCATCGTCAATATTTCAGGCATGTCTTACGGCGCTTTATCCGCCCCTGCTGTCGAAGCGCTGAGTCGTGGGGCGAAAAAAGCGGGTATTTGGATGAACACGGGTGAAGGCGGTGTGTCGCCCTATCACTTAAAGGGCGGATGTGACGTTGTCTTTCAGATTGGGACTGCGAAATACGGGGTACGGGATGCATCAGGTGCCTTATCCGTGGACAAGTTGAACGCGGTCGCGGCCCTTGAACAGGTTAAGATGTTTGAGGTGAAGCTGGCGCAAGGTGCGAAGCCGGGCAAAGGGGGCATCTTGCCGGGTGAAAAGGTAAATGCAGACATTGCGAACGTGCGTGGTATTGAAGTCGGGCAATCCTCGATCAGCCCGAACCGTCATGTTGAAATTGATACCTTTGCGGATTTGCTGGATTTCATTGCCCACGTTCGGGATGTCACGGGAAAACCCGTGGGGTTTAAAACAGTCGTCGGCAATCCAGATGATCTGCGCGACTTATTCGATCTAATCGTCGCACGCGGCGCAGAAAGTGCGCCTGATTTCATCACAATCGACGGTGGCGAAGGCGGCACAGGTGCAGCCCCCATGCCGTTGATGGATTTGGTCGGAATGCCCATTCGCGAAGCCTTGCCTTTGGTGGCCGATTTACGGAACGAGGCTGGCTTACGGGATCGTATTCGGTTGGTTGCATCTGGCAAATTGGTCAATCCCGGCGATATCGCTTGGGCATTGGCCGCAGGTGCTGATTTTGTAACATCGGCCCGTGGGTTCATGTTCAGTCTTGGATGTATCCAAGCGTTGAAGTGTAACAGGAATACCTGCCCAACTGGGATCACAACCCATGACCCGCGTTTTCAAAAGGGCCTTGTCCCGGAAGACAAGTTTGAGAAAGTTGCCCGCTACGCCAAGCAACTTATCAAAGAAGTTGAAACGATTGCTCATTCGGTTGGCGTGTCTGAACCCCGTCAAATCCGACGCAAACACGTGCGTATCGTACAGGACAATGGTCGCAGTCTTCCAATGATGCAGATCTTCCCGCCCAAGGGGTGATGTTACAGACCACTGCCGTGGACGTGACTTACTGTGCCTTTTTTGAAAACCACATTTCGCTTATGTGTTGTGAAACCGAAGGAGATTTCGATCATGGCATTTCGCTGGAAAAACGACCTGACCGCCGCTGATGTGACACCTGAACCATTATGGCTGAACCGTCGGCAAATCATGGCTGGTGTTGCAGCGGGGGCAATCATGGGCCCTCAAATGGCGCATGCGGCTGATCTGGAACCGAACAGCTTTGAAGATATCACAAACTATAACAACTATTATGAGTTCGGAACGGGCAAAGATGATCCGGCGCGAAATGCACATACTCTGGTGACGGATGGCTGGGAAATCCAAGTCGATGGCATGGTCGATAATCCGGGCACATATTCTGTTGCCGACCTGATCGATGGCATGACAATCGAAGACCGCATCTACCGTTTCCGCTGTGTCGAGGCATGGTCGATGGTGATCCCCTGGAACGGTGTCGAACTGAAAGACATCCTTGATCGTGTGGGCGTTCAATCCGGCGCGAAATACGTGGCATTTGAAACGGCCAATCGCCCGGATGAAATGCCCGGTGTGCGCAGTCGTGTTCTGGATTGGCCCTACCGTGAAGGCCTGCGTCTGGACGAGGCGATGCATCCGCTGACGATGATGGCGACGGGGATTTATGGCAAACCGATGCCCAATCAGAATGGTGCCCCGATCCGTTTGGTTGTGCCGTGGAAATATGGCTTTAAGTCGATCAAATCTATCGTTCGAATTACGCTGACCGATGAACAGCCCCAGACCAGCTGGAACATGTCGAACGCCCGTGAATATGGTTTCTATAGTAATGTGAACCCGACCAAGGATCACCCAAGGTGGAGCCAAGCCACCGAGCGTAAGATTGGCGGCGGTCTGTTTGCCAAACGGCAAGAGACTTTGATGTTCAACGGTTACCAAGATGAAGTGGCCGGCTTGTACGCAGGCCAAGACCTGAATGTGGATTTCTAAACCATGATACAGACGTTTAACCAAGCGGTGCGCAAGGTTCCGAATTGGCTTGTGTATATAGTGGGCCTGATCCCTGCGGTGGCGCTTATCTATATGGCGCTTACAAATGGCCTTGGCGTTGATCCGGTAAAACGTCTGGAACATGAATTGGGTGAGTTTGCCCTGCGCTTGTTGGTTGCGGGTTTGGCGATCACGCCGTTGCTGCGGTTTGCACGGATCAACTTGGTTAAGTTTCGCCGTGCTATCGGCGTGCTGGCGTTCACCTACGTTACACTTCACTTGCATGTATGGTTGGTTCTGGATGTTCAGATCGTTAGCCAGATTTGGACCGACATTCTAAAACGCCCCTATATTACAGTGGGGATGGCGGCGTTTGCCTTAATGCTGCCTTTGGCAGTTACGTCGAACAACTGGTCGGTTCGCAGGTTAGGGCCATCATGGCGCAAGTTGCATAAACTAACGTATGTTGCGGCAATCCTTGGATCTGTGCATTTCGTAATACTGGTGAAGGGGTTTCAGGTTGAGCCGCTGATATATCTTGCGATTGTTCTGTTGTTCTTAGCAGCACGGGCGCCGATGGTTCTGAATTTCCAGGCAAATTGGTTGCGATCACAGGACTAACTTGCGCTGAAGGCGATTCATTTTGATGACAAATGGCAAATCACCCTGTGGTAAACAGCTTCGGGGTGATTTGTTTTTGGACCCGTTCATGGCGGTGTAGTAGCTTTGATTGCCAAAGGAACAACATCTAGTGGCCGTGTTGGTACGCACAGGTAACATCAATAAAGGTTTACCTGTGGTTCGATTGTCTAAAGTTGCGCTAACTTACGGAAATTACATGGAAATCATGTTTTTTCACAAAACTTCATTTTTCCACTTGCGGCCACCTGTCAGTACTTCTAAACGCTTCTTACCGGGAGCG
>JBMZCY010000167.1:0-4568 GCA_049613825.1 Planktomarina sp. | reverse complement strand
CCATCCTTTGAACGCGCAAGGGTTTCCATCAATCGGGTGTGAACCGTGCACCTTCAGGGTCAAACCCGGACTGGACGCACGTTCCGGTCGTTGGGCGGCATCAGAAAAAAACGAATGTGGTATCCACTTGGGGTTCCCCGTTAGAACCACCGCAACTGCAAGGCGTAGTTAGATGTCGATTATTGTAACAGATTCCGGCTTTGCCGATGATGTTTGGGCAGATGGTTTTGCACCTTTGGACACGGCGAACAGTGATGGTCAGGCGTTGGATATTCCTTCGGATTATGATCCACGGTTAGCTACTGAAATCGTGCTGACTGCCCCGATGCTGCGCATTGATTTTCCATCTTTCGCGGATGGACGCGGCTTCACCATTGCAGCACACCTGCGCAGGTTGGGGTTCACAGGTGCTTTGCGGGCACGTGGCCATGTGATTGCAGATCAATATGCAATGGCACGCAGGTCGGGCTTTGACGAGGTTGAGATCAGCGATGACCTTGCCAAACGCCAGCCTGCTGAACAATGGATGCGACGTGCAGATTGGAAAGCGCACAGTTATCAGAATCGTGTATCCCAAACCGGACACCCCCTGCCGACCGTTGCTAATTCCCTTATAGACTGACAAGAAGGGCTGGGTGCAAACCTTGCTAGACACTCAACATGACCGAGAATTCGCCCGTGAGCACTGAAAAAGCCAAGCCCGCGTTGCCTGACGCGCAAACTGTTACCGAAGTCCAGCATTATACTGACAACCTGTTCCGATTCCGCGTGACGCGCCCTGCTTCGTTGCGGTTCCGGTCGGGGGAGTTTGTGATGATCGGTCTGATGGGTGATCCGAACCCGGATACGGGCAAACAGCGTCCGTTGTTGCGGGCGTATTCGATTGCGTCCCCCAGTTGGGACGAGGAGTTGGAGTTCTATTCGATCAAAGTACAGGACGGCCCGCTGACCTCGAAATTGCAGCACTTGAACGTGGGCGATGAAGTGATCCTGCGGCCCAAACCTGTTGGAACTTTGGTCCATGACGCGCTGACGCCTGCGAAACGGATTTGGTTCTTTGCGACGGGCACAGGCATTGCACCATTCGCGTCCTTGTTGCGTGATCCCGACACGTACGAGCGTTACGAGCAAGTTATTGTCACCCATACCTGTCGTGACGTGGCCGAACTCCAATACGGTGAAGACCTGATCAACACCATTCGCACGGATGAAATGTTTGGCGAATTGATTGGGGAAGATAACCTGAAAAAGCTGACTTATTACCCAACGACCACACGTGAAGACAGCCCCAAGATGGGCCGGATCACCACGTTGTTGGAAGATGGGACTGTGTTCGCTGATCTGGGGATCACGGATTTTAGTGCCAAAAATGATCGCGGGATGGTGTGTGGGTCGATGGGATTGAACACAGACATCAAAGCGATTTTGGAAGGGAAGGGCTTTAAAGAAGGGGCCAATTCCGATCCTGCAGATTTCGTTATCGAAAAAGCATTCGTGGGCTGACCCACATAAAGTTTGCCAAGCCGCTATAGTGCAGCTTGGCAATTCATATTATAGACCCATCGCGGCTTTGATTTGATCCAAAACGGCTTTCAAAGTATCTGGATTGTCTTGCGCAGCTTGTAGCGCTGCAGACAGGGCAGTCTTTTGCAGACCACCCATTTCACTTTCGTCGATCATTGTTCTGACTTGGTCCAAGTTGAAGCCTTCTGGCGTCAGAAGATCAGCGATGGACGTGCCTTCTGCGGCAACTGGTTCCTCGGTTGTTGCAGTGGTTGTTTCTTCGATGACGTCTGCAACTGTGTCAGTTGCTGCGTCTGCAGTGTCAGCAATCGCATCTGTTGTGGTATCAACTGCGTCAGATGCCATTTCAGTCGCGGTTTCTGCAGTTTCGGTCACGGCATTGCCAACGGCTTCAGTTGCAGCAGCAACGGTGTCTGTAGTTGCTTCCGTCAATGATGCTGCACCTTCGACAACTGTGTCCGCTGCAGCACTTGCCCTGTTTGCAACTGTGCTTGCGGCATCAGCGGCTGAATTGAGTGCTTCAGATGCGCCCTCCAACCCCAAAGCAGCGGCCCCTTCGGCAACGCTTTGCAATGTGCTGGTCGCGTCCGATGCCATGTCACCTACGGTTTCTGCTGTGTCGGTCAGTGCAGTTTCCAAGGCTGAGGATGTTTCTTCGATAGCGTCTTCCACAGGTGTTTCAACAACAGGTGCTGTTTCAGCAACTTCAGCCACTTCTGGTGCTGTAATTGTTGCTGGCTCTGCGGTGTCTGCAGTATCGTCAGCGGACAAATAGACATATGCGCCGACAGCCGCGACAGCCACGCCGCCTGCGATGAGAAGTTTGTTCATTCTATATTTCCTTGTGCGATTGCGTCCTTCACGAACGATCTTGGCCTATGTGTGTGCTGCAGCGCAGAAGTTAAACGGGGAAAACAGCTATTTTCGGACCACAGCCCTGTATTGCCACTTGAAAGACTGTGGGCAGGCGTTTACCTTCACTCACGTTTTACAAAACCATTCAAGGACTGAAACAATAGCTCGTAGACCCCACAATGCGCCTCCGCAGCGCGACACTGGCCCCCGTGTAAATGAACGTATTCGCAACGCAGAACTGCGCTTGATTGATGAAAATGGTGAAAACATTGGCGTTGTCACCCCCAATCGCGCGATGATGATGGCCGAAGATGCGGGTCTGGACCTGGTTGAGATTTCCCCGAACGCGAACCCGCCCGTGTGTAAGATCATGGATTTCGGCAAGTTCAAATATGAACAGCAGAAACGGGAATCAGAAGCGCGTAAGAAGCAGAAGATCATCGAGATTAAAGAAGTTAAGTTCCGTCCGAATACGGATTCTAACGACTATGACGTCAAGATGCGCAATGTGTACAAATTTTTGGAAAATGGCGACAAAGTTAAAGTGACTTTGCGGTTCCGTGGCCGTGAAATGGCGCATCAGGAATTGGGGCGTGATTTGTTGTTGCGTGTGAAAGAAGACACGAAAGAGCATGGTAAAGTTGAAAACATGCCCAAGATGGAAGGCCGACAGATGATTATGATCATCGGTCCGCTTCCGAAGTAAGCATTACTGCACAGGTTAATAGAAAAGCCCCGGACGAATATCCGGGGCTTAGTCGTTTTTATAAGGATGTTTGGGGCGCTGCCCCCTTGAGCCTTTGGCTCAATTCCCCCGAGGTTTTTGGATCAAGAAGAAGCAGGGGGATCTGCGAAGATTGCTGTGAATGTGCGTTGAAGAGCGAGATCAAGGTCGTCCATCGTGATAGGAAGACCAAGATCGACAAGGGACGTAACGCCGAATTCGTTGATGCCGCAGGGCACAATGCCTGTGAAATGCGCCAGGTCTGGTTCCACGTTGATCGAGATGCCGTGAAAGCTGATCCATTTGCGTAAGCGGATACCGATGGCGGCGATTTTATCTTCTGCGGGTTTGCCTGTAATCGTGAGCGGTTTTTCGGGGCGGTCTACCCATACACCTACGCGGCCTTCGCGAATGGCGCCTGTGACGTTGAATTCGGCAAGCGAAGCAATGACCCAGTGTTCAAGGTCTTGTACAAATTTGCGGACATCTTTGCCACGTTTACCGACGTCGAGCAGGGTGTAGATAACCCGCTGGCCAGGACCGTGGTACGTGTATCGGCCACCCCGCGCGCTGTCATAAACAGGAAAGCGGTCGGGGTCGGTCAGGTCTTCGCGTTTGGCAGAGGTGCCTGCGGTATAAAGTGGTGGATGTTCGACAAGCCATATTGCTTCAGGGGCAGTGCCGTCTGCGATTTGGGCTGCGCGAATTTCCATCCACGTGACGGCGTCCTCGTAATCGGTCAGGCCGGGTGTTGTGATCCATTCTACAGTCATAGCAGTCCCAGCTTTCTAACAGCTGCGATCTTGCCGCGACTGACTGGCACCTGTTCCCCGCCAAGTATCGTGATTTTGGCACCATCGCCGTGGCGTTCGACATCTGTGATTGCCTGCAGCGATATCCAATGCGAGCGGTGTGTTTGCAGGCCGGGTGTCGGTGCCGCCTCGGCCACTGCATCGGCAAAACGTATCAGAAGCAGAGTTTGACCCGCTGGTGTGGTGACTTTGGTATAATGGTCCTCTGCCGCCAGATGCAGGATCGGCCCACGTTTGTCGAAGGGCAGGCGGTCCAACAGGGTTGGTTGTTTGGTGCCTTCTGCTTTGGGCTGTGCAACGGCTTCAAATACTATGTTCAGGATCAAGTTCACGACACTTGTTACCACGATCACTGTGACTGCGATGCGGGCAAGATCCGACGCATTGTTATAGATTTGGCCAAAAACAGCGATGTTCAAGCCGACCACAATCACGAATACCGCAGTGCCAATCCCCAACCCGCTTGCACCGATACGCAGCCAGCGGTTCCAATGGCCCCAAAGGTTTAGGCACAGCAGGTTGAGGAAATTACCAACCGCATAGGTCACGCAAACGATCCCAACCCAATAGATAGTCAAAGGAAATGGGTGTAGCACATCGCTTGTTCCAAATGCACCAGCGACCGCAAGAACAATTCCTATACCGATCAGCAC
>JBMZCY010000166.1:0-4587 GCA_049613825.1 Planktomarina sp. | reverse complement strand
GAAATGGGTGAGATTCAGATGGATGTGCGTGTGCGGTCCACACGGCCGCCGAAGGCTGCGATCTTGCGGCCTTTGTCTGCGACAACAGCCGAGGTGGAATTGATTGCACCCGAAGACGGTATCGCACCGGGGCAAGCCTGTGTGTTCTATGATCCCGACAGCACGCGCGTGCTGGGCGGTGGTTGGATATGGTCAGGGCGCAGCTGAACTGTGTCCTGATGAAACGGCCTGTTAAAGTTTCGAACATCCTGCAAACGTCAACGGGATACAGCGCTAGGCCTGAACCTGTACATAAGTGACGCCCATCGCAGCACGCGCAGTATACGGTTCCTAAAACGAACTTTGGTTATTTTTGTAATCGGGCGACCAATGCATCACGAATGGCGGGGGTGACGAATTTCGACACATCCCCGCCCAGTCGCGCAATTTCCTTGACCAGTTTTGACGCGATCGCCTGATGCTGCGCTTCGGCCATTAGGAATACTGTTTCAACACTGTCATCCAGTTGGCGGTTCATGCCGACCATTTGAAATTCATATTCGAAATCCGACACGGCCCGCAAACCGCGGATGATGATCCCTGCCCCCACGTCTTTGGCGCAATCGATCAGCAGGTTTTCAAACGGATGCACGACGATTTCCGTGCCGGTTTCGTTGGCGAGTGTGCCAACTTCTGCTTCGATCATCGCCACACGTTCTTCCAGACGGAATAGAGGGCCTTTGTCGCGGTTGATGGCCACGCCAATGACCAAACGATCTACCAGCGCGCAACTGCGCCGGATGATGTCGATATGCCCAAGGGTAATTGGATCGAATGTGCCCGGATAAAGACCTGTGCGCATGAAAATACTCTTTTATTATCAAGTTATGATTCAGGCGCTTTTAATGGCCCATGATCATTCCGGTAAGGGCTTCTTTTTCGCGGGCCAATTCCGTCAGCTGCGCTTTTACAACATCACCCAATGAAATCAGACCTATCAAAATCCCATCATCGACCACAGGCATGTGGCGAAACCGGCCATCTGTCATCTGCTGCAAGACGTCTTCGTTTGTTGTCTTGCTGGTACATGTCACTAATTTTGATGTCATGATCGTGTCAACGGTTGCCGACAAACATGCACTGCCGTTTTGACCTATTTCACGGACGATATCACGTTCTGACAGGATGCCTGCCGCATGGCGGCCATCAGGCGAAACCACAACAGTCCCGATCTTCTTGCTGGACAACATCTTTGCGGCGTCGGCCACAGTGGTGTCGGGACCAACGGTTACAATGTCATTCACCTGTTTGGACTTCAAAATATTTGAGACAAGCATGGCTTTCCTTTCAATACTTAACAGCGCAGGATCAGCGTCCCCCAATACTGTGAAAGAAGTCAAGGGATTGTCTCTGCGATCAGATAGATGACCCTAAGGCAATTTCATCATCAAATGCGTATTGTTTTGCGGGTCTCTTTGGGTCACAGGTATTGCAAGATTATTAAACGGGACTTCCGACATGCAACAAATGACTCACTACATTGGCGGCAAACATGTCGCTGGCACATCAGGCCGCTTTGCCGACGTGATGAACCCTGCCACCGGCGAAGTTCAGGCACAGGTTCCATTGGCCAGCAAAGCGGAATTGGACATGGCGGTAGACGTTGCCGCGAAAGCACAACCTGCTTGGGCTGCCGTGAACCCACAACGCCGCGCACGGGTATTGATGAAGTTCGTCGATCTGTTGAACCGCGACATGGACAAACTGGCCGAAGCGTTAAGCCGCGAACATGGTAAGACATTGCCAGACGCCAAAGGCGACGTGATCCGCGGTTTGGAAGTTGTTGAATTCTGCATTGGCGCGCCACACCTGTTGAAAGGTGAATTCACTGACAGCGCGGGCCCAGGCATCGACATGTACTCGATGCGTCAGGCCTTGGGTGTGACGGCCGGGATTACCCCGTTCAATTTCCCTGCGATGATCCCGATGTGGATGTTTGCGCCAGCGATTGCATGCGGCAACGCGTTCATTCTGAAACCGTCCGAGCGTGATCCATCCGTGCCTTTGATGCTGGCCGAATTGTTCGAAGAAGCAGGCCTGCCTGCAGGTATCTTGCAAGTCGTAAACGGTGACAAAGAATCCGTTGATGCGATCATCGAGAATGAGATTGTTCAATCCATCGGCTTTGTCGGTTCTACTCCGATTGCTGAATACATCTACGGCGCTGGTTGTGCCGCTGGCAAACGTGTTCAGTGCTTTGGCGGCGCGAAAAACCACATGATCATCATGCCGGACGCGGACATGGACAAAGCGGCGGATGCATTGATCGGATCCGGTTACGGTGCTGCTGGCGAACGCTGCATGGCGATTTCTGTGGCGGTGCCCGTGGGCGAAGAAACAGCGAACAAGCTGATCGACGCTCTGGTTCCACGCGTCGAAAAACTGCGCGTTGCCCCATACACGGACGGCAATGACGTGGATTACGGTCCTGTTGTGACCGCTGCCGCAAAAGCGAACATCGAACGTTTGGTACAAACAGGCATCGACCAAGGTGCGACTTTGGTTGCCGACGGTCGTGATTTCAAATTGCAGGGATATGAGGAAGGTTTCTTCGTCGGCCCGCATTTGTTTGATAATGTGACCAAAGACATGGACATCTACAAACAAGAAATCTTTGGCCCTGTCCTATCCACCGTCCGTGCGCAGTCTTATGAGGAAGCCATCGGCCTGGCCATGGACCACGAATACGGCAACGGCACTGCGATCTTTACCCGTGACGGTGACACAGCGCGCAACTTTGCGAACCGGATCAACATCGGCATGGTCGGCATCAACGTGCCAGTGCCAGTACCATTGGCTTACCACACGTTTGGCGGTTGGAAGAAATCTGTGTTTGGCGATCTGAACCAGCACGGACCGGATGCGTTCAAGTTCTATACACGCACCAAAACCATCACCGCCCGCTGGCCGTCAGGCATCAAAGAAGGCGGCGAATTCTCCATTCCCGTCATGGAGTAGTCGCGGCTGGGATGTATCCCGTCTGATAACTCAAGTAAGCGTGGGGCAATTCAAAAGGATTGCCCCATGCCCACGCACTATATTTATCTTTGCCTTGCGATCATTGCTGAAACGATCGGGACCAGTGCACTTAAGGCCAGCGATCAATTCACGAAGGTTGGCCCCACGATCATCGCGATTGGCGGGTTTGTGGTCGCACTTTATTTCATGGGGCTGACGCTGAAATTCCTGCCCGTGGGCATCGTCTATGCGATTTGGTCGGGGCTTGGGATCGTGACGATTACCACCATCGGTTTTCTGTTCTTTCATCAGAAACTCGACGCGCCCGCCTTGTTCGGCATTGCCTTGATCATCGCAGGGGTGGTTGTAATTAACGTGTTCTCGAAATCAACGGTGCACTAAGCCAGGTGCACTAAGCCAGCTTTTCCAGCAACCCATTGGTCCAACCACTGATGGATCCTGCGCCAAGGCACACAAGCATATCACCAGGCCGGGCGTGTTCGCGGGCGAACTGTTCCAACGCGGCTTCGTCAGCCACAGCCAGCGCATTACGATGACCGTGCTGGGTTAAACCCGCCACCAGACCGTTCATATCACGGCCTTCGATCAGGTCTTCGCCTGCTGAAAACACATCCATGATCCCGACAATATCCGCATCGTTGAAACAAGTGCAGAAATCCTCAAACAAGTCATTCAAACGCGAATAACGGTGTGGTTGATGTATGGCCAGAACGCGACCGTCGTGGGATTGTCGGGCAGCTTTCAACACCGCTGCAATTTCCACCGGATGGTGACCGTAGTCGTCGATGATGGTCACTCCGTTCACTTCGCCCACGCGGGTAAAGCGGCGATTCACGCCTTTGAATGCGCCCAATGCTCCTTTGATCTCGGCCCCTGTCATGCCCAGATGACGGGCCACAGCAATGGCGCTGAGCGCGTTCGAGACGTTGTGGTCGCCCGGCATGGGCAATTGAATACCTTCGATCAGTTCATCCAAGTGCTGCAACTGCACATCAAAATGCGCAACACCGCCAGTGTAAGTCAAGTTCACCGCCCGCACGTCAGCCTGCGCGTTGAAGCCGAATGTTACTACGCGGCGGTCGGTGATTTTGCCGACCAATGCCTGCACTTCGGGATGATCAGTGCAGCACACAGCCAAGCCATAAAACGGGATGTTCGATACGAAATCGTTGAACGCCTGACGCAGGGTGTCGAAATCGCCCCAGTGTTCCATATGTTCGGGGTCGATGTTTGTGACCACGGCGATTGTGGCAGGTAGGCGGGTGAAGGTGCCGTCGGATTCGTCCGCTTCGACCACCATCCATTCACCGTCGCCTGTACGGGCGTTGGATTCGAATGCGTGGATCACACCGCCGTTGATAACCGTTGGGTCCAGATCGCCGTGATGCAAGACTGTCGCAATCATTGTTGTGGTCGTGGTTTTCCCGTGGGTTCCCGCGACGGCAATATTCGACTTCAACCGCATCAATTCGGCCAGCATTTCTGCACGGCGCACAATCGGCAGACCTTGTGCACGGGCGGCATCATATTCGGGATTGCCCGGTTTGATGGCCGATGAAATGGTAATCA
>JBMZCY010000165.1:0-4590 GCA_049613825.1 Planktomarina sp. | reverse complement strand
ATTCTGGCTGAAAGTTTTAGTGCTGCGGGTGTTCCCGTGTTTTTAGCAGATGTGAAGGGCGATCTGTCCGGTCTTGCGGCGGCAGGGCGTGCGGATTTCAAACTTCACGATGCGTTTCAGTCACGAGCTAAAAAGATCGGATTTAAGGATTACGGCTACCAAGCCTTTCCTGTGACGTTCTGGGATTTATACGGCAAGCAAGGGCATCCGATCCGGGCCACAGTCGCGGATATGGGCCCACTGCTTTTGTCGCAGATGATGCAGCTGACGGATGCACAAGAAGGTGTGTTGAACATCGCATTCCGTGTGGCGGATGAACAAGGCTGGCCACTGCTGAACCTTGATGACCTGCGGGCATTGCTTGTGTGGGTTGGTGAGAATGCTAAGACCCTTGCGCTGCGGTATGGCAATGTGGCCAGCTCATCCATAGGGGCCATTCAGCGGGCGTTGCTGGTTCTGGAAAACGAAGGTGCTGCGGGGTTCTTTGGGGAACCGGCGTTGGACCTGAACGATATGATGCAGGTCGAGAGCGATGGCCGCGGCCGCATTAACCTGCTGGCTGCAGACAAACTGATGGTCGCCCCACGGCTGTATGCGACGTTCCTTTTGTGGATGCTGTCCGAGCTGTTTGAAAACCTGCCCGAAGTTGGCGACCCCGATAAACCCAAGCTGGTCTTCTTTTTTGACGAAGCCCATTTGTTGTTCGACGATGCCCCGAAAGCGCTGATTGATAAAGTGGAACAGGTGGCGCGGTTGATCCGATCGAAAGGTGTTGGAGTGTATTTTGTGACGCAAAACCCTGCGGACGTACCGGATGATATTCTGGGCCAGCTGGGCAACCGTGTGCAACACGCATTGCGGGCGTTCACTGCACGGGATGCGGCGAACCTGCGGCAAGCGGCAGATACCTATCGCGACAACCCGCGTTTTTCGACAGAAGACGCGATTAAGGAGGTGGGCGTGGGTGAAGCGGTGACATCCTTCCTGCAGCCCAAAGGTGTACCCGGCATCGTCGAACGTACTTTGATCCGTCCCCCCAGTTCGCAATTGGGGCCTTTGGATACAGCGGCGCGTGCGCAAATCATGGCAACGTCCCCGATGGGGGCAAAGTATGATACGACTGTGGACCGAAACTCGGCCTATGAAATGCTGTTGAAACGGGCCGATGACGCAGCCAAAGCCGCCGAGGTAAAAGAGGCTGAGGAAGAGGATATGACACCCGCCAATCGCGAATACACGGCGGGTCGCAGGTATTCTGGGGCGCGTGTGGGACGGTCGACATCACGGGCGAGCCGTGGGGAAAAGTCGATTGGATCACAATTGGGAAAGATGGTGATGAAAGAATTGTCGGGCACCACTGGACGCCGCTTGGTGCGTGGACTGTTGGGTGGCTTGTTCAAAGGGCGGTGATCCGTCGGTCGCCTTTCAGGCGGCATGATGTTTTGCGCTGCCCGCGCGGGGGTTAAGGAAGGCCAGCCTTCCTTAACAATCCATCCGAAGTTATTCTGGCAAACTGAAGGGGACGGCATTGCGCCCCACCATTGTGTCAGTCTTTTGTCTGCAGTTTATCCTGTGTCTGTGTTTCAAAATCACCAGCGTTATGGCGTTCGTGCAGCTGCAGGTGCAACTCTCCCATGGCTTTGTTCACCATACGACCGCGTAAGGTCGCGGGGCGTTCGTCGATCATTTTGGCCCACCGCATCACGTTGATATAGCTTTCAACGTCCAGAAATTCGGCCGCATTGTATTGGCGCCCCAGCACGGTGTTGCCGTACCACGGCCAGATCGCCATGTCGGCGATGGTGTATTCGCCGCCGGCCATCCATTCATTATCGGCCAAGTGGCGGTCCAAAACATCCAGTTGGCGCTTGGTTTCCATGGTGAAGCGGTCGATAGGGTATTCCATCGGTTCGGGTGCATAGGCGTAGAAATGACCGAAGCCGCCGCCCAAGTAAGGCGCGCTGCCCATTTGCCAGAACAACCAGTTCATTGTGTCGACCTTTGCCGGACCGGATGGCAGGAACGTTCCGAATTTTTCGGCCAGATACAACAGGATCGATCCACTTTCAAAAACCCGCTGCGGCACGTCACCAGATCGGTCCATCAGCGCAGGGATTTTCGAGTTGGGGTTGATGTCCACAAAACCCGACCCGAACTGATCACCTTTGCCGATGTTGATCAGCCACGCATCATATTCCGCGCCCGTGTGACCTGCGGCCAGCAGTTCTTCCAGCATCATATTGACCTTCACACCATTCGGTGTGGCCAATGAATACAGCTGTAACGGGTGCTTGCCCACGGGCAATTCTTTGTCGTGGGTCGCCCCGGCTATGGGGCGGTTGATGGATGCGAATTCGCCGCCGTTGGCTTGGTCCCAGGTCCAGACTTTGGGGGGGGTATAGGTCATGGTGAAGTCCTTTCGTTCCCCCCAAACATAATGTCGCAGGGGGGATAGGGAAGGGGCTTCAGGGCAAGGTGGCCAAGGTTTTGAAGAATTGCTGTTTCAGGGTATCTGCCTGTACCTTCATTGCGATCTTTGAAAGGGGGCGGCTGTCCAATGTTGCGATGGTTTCGCCGCTGCGGTCGCCATCGGGGTCCACGGCGATCATGTGTTGTTCGTATTCAAACAAGTCAGGATCAATGCAGGCGATGACGGCAGCCGGATCATGCAAAGAACATCCGTCGAATTTGCCGACGGTTTCATAGAAATCGATATAGAATTGCGCCATCTCATTCAGCCTGCCCCCGAATTCAGACGAGGCTTTGGCCAGAGCTTTGAATTCTTCCCGCGTGGCAAGCGTACGGTGGGTCACGTCAAGGCCGACCATCACGGTGTTACCGCCTGCTGCGAATACCACATCTGCGGCGTGGGGGTCGTGATAGATGTTTGCTTCGGCATAGGGGCTGATGTTGCCGCCTTCCCGCAAGGATCCGCCCATGATCACGCAGGCCTTCAGACGTTTGGTGAAATCGGGATCCAGATCAATCGCAGCGGCGATGTTGGTAAGGGGGCCGATAGGGCACAGGACCAAATCACCTTCATGTTCCTTTGCCATGCGGACAAGGTAGTCGGCGGCGGGTTCTTCGATCTTGGCAAGGCTGGGCTTGGCAGCGATCATGGTGCCAAAGCCTTCTTCGCCGTGTACATTGTGCGAAGGTGGGAACGGGGGCAGGGCGCGGGGGGCAGCAGCCCCTTCGGCCACGTCAATCTCAAGTCCCAGCCAATCGCACAGGACCAGCGCATTTCGGGTGGCTTGGCCCACATGCACATTGCCGAATATCGAGGTCAGCCCGATTAAATCGATTCTTGGATCCGCCGCCGCATAGCCAATCGCCATCGCGTCATCAATACCGGGATCTGTGTCGATGATCATCTTCATGGCTACTGCCTTTATGCTGGAACTGAGTATCCATAGGTCGCACAAATATCCACGAATGTCTTGTAGCATTCGGGGAAGGCGGGATCATTTTCACCAAGGTTTTTCAACTGCCAATGATCATTTTTGATATTGTAGAACTGGATCGATCCATCGTCATAGCGAATTAATCGATAATCGCCGATACGCATGGATGCATTGTCGAAGTAGAATGTCGGTACGCTGCGGTCGGGATCAGTGGCGCCTTCGACCAAGGGGCGCATGGATTTTCCAACGCAGTCCTGGGGCGGGGCAATGCCTGCGTAATCCAACACTGTGGGGCCGACGTCCAATAGTGCCACAGGGTCATTTACCACATCGGCCTGCGCCTTGGCCGGATCATGGATGATGATTGGCACGCTGGCGGCCTGTTCCCAGACCGTTGTTTTCTTGTACCGGTTCAGATTGCCCAGATGAAAACCGTGGTCGGACACAACGATGACAATGGTGTTTTTGGCATGGCGCGACTTTTGCAATGCGTCCCAAACACGGCCCAAATGATGATCGCCGTGGGACATGGCGGCATAGTAGTTGCGCACGCTGAGGCGCCACCATTTCGGATTCTGGGGGTCTACGTTTTGGGGGAACGCTGTGTCCGCGTAGGTATTGGTGTCGAACCCGTCTGCCCATTCCGGGGGCTGCTTCAACTTGCGCCGATCATACATCCCCTTAAAGCGCGTCGGTGTGATGTGTGGAACATGCGGGCTGAAGAACCCGACTTCGCGGTAGAACGGTTTGTCATCGCAGTATTCTTTCAGAAACTGGATCGCGGAATCTGCTGACTGATGGTCGTAATATGTATCATCGTCTTTTGGGTCGGCAGTGGCCCATCCGTTACGCCAACCGCCATGCTTGACCATTTCAGCGCCCTTGGGCGGCTTCATATCATCATCGAACCGTTTGCGAGCATCATTATATAGGACATCATGGTGGTCTTGCAGCAGGGCCTTGTATTTATGATGCATTTTGCCGCCAGACGAACAGTAATATCCGTTCTGTTTCATCTTTGCAGGCCACATATCTTCGGCGGCGATATTTTCGAAAACACGGATCGAATTGTCGAAAATCCCCAATTGATGCGGGGTTTTGCCGGACATAAAGCTGGACCGCGACGGACCACAAATTGGTGCCTGACAATAGGCCGAATGAAACGCAGTGGACACGTCGCAAATCC
>JBMZCY010000164.1:0-4613 GCA_049613825.1 Planktomarina sp. | reverse complement strand
AGATTTGACATGGAAGTGTCACGTGGACGCGTTATAGTTGCACTATGAATGAACATATCAAGACTCGTCCCCTTGCGGGCACATGGACCATTCGTGCCGCTGGTGCGGTGATTGCTGAAACAAAAAACGCGCTGGAACTGACGGAAGGATCCTACCCCCCTGTCATCTATTTCCCACGTGATGACATTGCGATGACGTTTCTGGATGCCGCCGATCACACATCGGTCTGTCCCTACAAAGGCACAGCATCGTTTTTTACGATCCAAACCAAAAACGGCCCCATCGACAACGCCGCGTGGAGCTATGATGCCCCCCTAGACGCTGTTGCCAGCATCACGGGTCACATCGCATTTTATCCAGGTGAAAATATCGCGGTTGAAGAACTCTAAGAATGTTCTTCTGCGGCGATGGCTGCCAGCGCCTTGTTATACGCCCGCAGTGCGTCGACCTGAAACAAGGCCCCCCACAGTTCGGGGGGCTGGTTTTCGCCACCCAAAGTGACCACTGGAATAAACGCCACATTGCCTTGCTCGAACATGGGCATTGCGACCTCTAACGTGGCATTGCCATCGACGTAGATCCCGTCTTCGATCATCGCCCAGCATCGGGCTTCATCTAGGTCGGCTTCTTCCTTCAATCGCATCAGAGATGCGACGGAACACAGCGCCAACAGATACGCCTGCGGTCCGGCAGCCAAATGAATGTTGCGCCGTTCCAACTGAGTCAAAAAGAAAGACCGATCCACCATACTGCTGGCCAAGGCTGTGGACATGGACACGGCGACCATCACGGCAAGCCCTGTTTGCCAGTCGCCTGTCAATTCAAACACAATAAGCGTTGTCGAAATCGGTGCACCCAAAACGGCCGCAGCAACAGCGCCCATGCCAGCCAAAGCGTATAGCGTCGCAGCACCAGACATGGTTGGCATCACGGACGTGGCCACCAACCCAAACGCAAGCCCCGTCAATGCGCCCATCATCAAAGCAGGGGAAAATACCCCCCCACCCATGCGTCCTGCCATGGTGATGGCAACCGCGATGCACTTGATCACGGCAAACACCAGCAAGGTCCAAAAGCCGAGGTTTCCAGATAATGCATCCGACATCGTGCCATATCCGACACCAATGATATGCGGGAACCAAATAGCGATCATACCTAGGATCGCACCTGACACTGCAGGCCGCAAATACCGTGGCATCCCCGTACGGACTTGGACCTTGTTGCCAAAATCATCGGCCCAGAAAATCGTCCTCATCAGGGTCGCAGCCACTAATCCACACAGCAATCCAAGGATCAGGAAGGCGGGCAGTTCGACGTAAAACGCCAACTCAGTTCCCGTGGCCAATGTGAATTCTGTCACGTTGCCAAAAGCCAAACGCCCGATGACCGTTCCTGTTACGGACGCTATGAAAATAGGCGCGAATGCATGTACCGCGAAATGGCGCAAGATGACTTCCAATGCGAACAAAGCCCCGGCAATGGGCGCGTTGAAACTGGCCGACACTGCCGCGGCGACAGCGCAACCCAGCAAATCGCGGCCAGTGACCCCGTCTGCACGGATCACGTTTGAAATTTTTGTGGAAATAACACCCGCCAAGTGTACGACCGGACCTTCTCGGCCTGCGGACCCGCCCGTCGACAAGGTGATCAAAGATGCAAAGGCCGATGCAACGCCTTCCCGCGTCTCGACCCGTCCTTCGCGCATTGCGGCGCCTTCGATCACATCGGCCACACTGCGTGCGCGTCCGTCAGGGGTGAAGCGGTGCAAGATCAGACCAACAACCAAACCACCCAACGTGGCGACAAGGATCGTCCAGTACCACGGTACATCAGTCATTACATGCAGCAAATGTGTGTCATTGCTGCCGTAGACCTGTTCCTGCAAAAACTGGATCGTCACCCGAAACACAAGTGCGACCAACCCAGCCCCGATCCCAATAATCAACGCCAGAACCCAAAACTGTATCTGCGATGGTCCCCGACGGCGCATCACAGTCCACGCATAGCGCAGAGTGTCTAAAAGACCCTTCATACCCCTTCCGAACCGGAAACGAGAGGCCTAAACTGTAGGCCAGTGATGATGAGGTCCGACATGACAATTCCAGCCGCGATTGATGCGATTGCTTTAGTATTAGGCGATCGGTGCACAACCTCCAAGTCTGATTGTGATTTGCATGGGGCCAGTGAGTCTCATTTTGATCTAATGCCCCCTGATGCAGTGGTTTATCCGGCAAATACGGGTGAAGTTTCTGCGATCATGCGCATTTGCCATGACCACGATTGCCCCGTCGTGGGGTTCGGCCGCGGTACGTCTTTAGAAGGTCAGACCAGTGCCATCCGCGGTGGGATTTCCATAGATTTCTCACGCATGGCATCGGTCGTGGAAATCCGGGCCGAGGATATGATTGCACGGGTCCAACCTGGCATCACACGCACGGCATTGAACACGGAATTGCGGGCCACGGGCCTGATGTTCCCCGTTGATCCCGGTGCAGATGCATCCCTTGGTGGGATGGCGTCCACCCGCGCATCGGGCACCACTGCCGTGCGATATGGCACGATGCGCGATAATGTGATCGGGCTAGAGGTCGTGTTGGCCGACGGCCAGATCATCCGTACGGGAACGCAGGCACGCAAGAGTGCCGCAGGCTATGATTTGACAGCTATGTTTGTAGGAGCGGAAGGAACGTTGGGGCTAATTACAGAATTGACCTTGCAGCTGTACGGTCAACCCGAAGCCACCGCCGCAGCGATTTGCGCATTCGATGACATGGACACCGCCGTGCAGTGTGTGCAGGCAACGATCCAGTGCGGTATTCCCATGGCACGGATCGAATTTGTGGATGCCGCGACAGCGCTGGCGTTCAACGATTATGCAGACATGCAGATGCCTGCCCAGCCGCATCTATTGGTCGAATTTCATGGATCAGACGCAGGCGTATCCGCCCAAGCAGCAGAGTTTGGGGAGTTGGTTAGCGACTTTGGCGGATCAGGCTTTCAATGGTCCACAAACGCCGAGGACAGGAACAAGCTGTGGGCGCTGCGGCACAACGCATACTATGCAATTTTGGCATCCCGAAAAGGTGCGCGGGCGGTGGTGACAGACCTGTGTGTTCCAATTTCCAAACTGGCGCAAGCGATCGAAGAAACACGGACAGATATTGAAAAATCCCCCATTCCCGGACCTATCCTCGGCCATGTGGGCGACGGAAATTTTCATGCGATTTTGTTGATTGATCCCGACGTGCCGAGTGAGAAAGCCACAGCGTTGGACCTGTCAAACCGTATGGTCGAACGGGCGCTTGCGCTTGGCGGCACAGTGACAGGCGAACATGGCGTCGGTTTGGGTAAGTTGAAATACATGGACGCCGAACATGGGGCAGCTTGGGGTGTGATGGCGCAATTAAAGCGGGCGATGGACACCAAAAACATCCTGAATCCCGGCAAACTAGTCCAGATAAACTAACCTGCCAGCAATGCCCGCGCCGCCTCTTTTGCCGCATCTGTGACAATGTCACCAGATACCATGCGGGCGATTTCTTCGACTCGCATATCATCAGACAACGGCACGACGATCGATGTGGTCACCGTATCCGTCGCATGTTTTTCAACCCGCCAGTGGGCGGCACCTAGGGCCGCGACTTGCGGCGAATGGGTCACGACAAGAACCTGCCCTTGCGCACCCAAAGCTTTCAAACGACGCCCGACGGCATCCGCAGTTGCCCCGCCAACTCCGCGATCAATTTCGTCAAAGATCATCGTCCGGTGGACCGCATCTTTGGATAGACACACCTTGAGGGCCAACAGGAACCGCGACAGTTCTCCGCCCGAAGCAATCTTGTTCAACGGACCCGCAGGCGCGCCAGGGTTGGTGGCGACAGTGAAGGACACTTCGTCCACACCATTCGGGCCTGCCGCCGCATCCGTCACCCGCGTTTCAAACACTGCGCGTTCCATTTTCAACGGGGCCAGTTCCGCAGACATCGCGGCATCCAAATCAATGCCTCCAGCCTGTCGGGATTTAGTGAGTTTGGCAGCTGCAGCCGCATAATCCACATTCGCCTTTCCCAGTGCTTTTTCCAGTTTCGCCAGACCCGCCGTGCCTTGGTCCAGCGCATCCAGCTTATCACGTAGAAATGCAGCGTGAGCAGCCAATTCGTCTGGGGCCACAGCGTACTTACGCGCCTGCGCACGAATGGCAAACAAGCGTTCCTCTGCAGCTTCCAATTCATGCGCGTCAAATTGCAGGGCATTCAGGAAATATTCGACCTGCGACTGCGCCTCACCTAGCGTCATCATCGCATCGCCCAGTGCGGACAATGCAGGTTCCAACCCACCATCAACCTGCGCCGATGCGCCTTCGATCCAGCGGTTCGCATCGCCCAGATTGCTTTCGGCCCCTGCCAACGTGTTATGCGCCTTTGCGACATCATCTTGAATACGTTCGGCTGCCTGCATCATCCGACGGCGGGCATCCAGCGTTGCTTCCTCACCCAGCTCTGGTGAAAGGGCATCCAGTTCGGCAACAGCATGGCGCAGGAATTCTTCTTCGGCGGCGACGGTTTCGATTTGGGTTTTGCGCTCGTTCAATTCTTTTTCAGCCGCAGACAATC
>JBMZCY010000163.1:0-4646 GCA_049613825.1 Planktomarina sp. | reverse complement strand
CCTTACATTTCCCCAGCCGCCTGCGACCTAACTGCAATCACAATCCCAGCCCCAATAATCAGCGCCATGCCCAGCACTGCGTACCATCCGATGATATGGCCAAACATGATATACGCCACCACGGACGCGAAGATCAGCATCGAATATTCATAGACCGCCACATAAGACGCTTCGCCCACCGCATAGGCGCGGATCAAACAGGCCACACCGATCTGGCTGCCGATGCCTTGCACAAACAACACCCCCCATGTCAGGGTCGACGGATTGGCCCAGCCGCGATCCAGATACCCAGTACCGCCCGGTGCTACAAAAGTGGTCCAAAGCACGCCGAAAAAGCCGATCACGCCCATCATCGCCACATACACAAACAGCATCGATATTGTTGTTTCGCCTTCGCATAATTCGCGCGTGGCCAACGCCCCCATTGCGTAGAACAGTGCCGCGATCAGCGGGATCAGGTTCAAAATGCTGAACCCTTCTGTTTCGGGTGACAACACCAGCAATGTCCCCACGAAGCCAACGATCGCAGCCAGCCAGCGGACCCATCCTACGGGTTCGGGCAAAAACAAGGCCGTGATAACGACAACAATAATCGGGGCTGCGAATAAACCGGCGACGGCCTCGGGGACTGATAAAACGCCGACCGCGCCAAAATAAACCACCATCGACAGCGAAAGTAATCCGCACCTTACCAAGACGGCCCACCAGCGCAGTGCCGTCAGCTTGATATTGCGAACCCACATAAATCCGAACAGCAAGACCAGCGACCAAACCCCACGCATAAAGTGGAATTGCCACAGGCTGATATCGCCCGAGACCAATGGAACGGTGTTATCAATCACTGACAAAATCAACATGCCGATCAGGACAAGCGAAATGGATTGGGTCGGGTTTACGTGTTTTGACGTCATGTCAGACCATTGCGCGATTGCAAAAATTCCCGCAAGCGCGATAGTGCCGCCAAAATGTAAGGAATACGACATGGGTTGGATGAACGACGAGACTGGTTTGGACAAATGCGCAGCGAACTATGTTCCGCTGACCCCCCTGTCCCACTTGAACCGCGCAGCGAAAGTATTCACGGATCGCACAGCCGTGATTTATGGTGATCATCGGGTGACTTACGGCGAATACCACGCGCGTGTGACACGGCTGGCGTCTGCATTGGTTAAGATGGGCGTGACACCGGGCGATGTGGTCGCAACCCTGATCCCGAACATCACAGCACAGATCGAGGCGTCTTTTGGTGTTCCTGCTTCTGGTGCTGTGTTGAACACCATCAACACACGGCTGGATGTGGATACCATCGCTTACATCTTTGACCATGGTGAAGCGAAGGTGGTTATGGTGGACACCCAGTTCCTTGATCCTGTCGAAGCTGCGATTGCGGCAATGGAAGGTCCGAAACCAACTTTGATCGAATGTCCTGATGCGGGTGCAGGTTATCCGGCATCTGGCAAGCATCGAACCTATGACGACCTGCTCGCGACCGGTGACGACGATTTCCAATGGATCACGCCGCAGGATGAATGGGAAAGCCTTTCGTTGAACTATACCTCTGGCACAACGGGGCGTCCAAAGGGTGTCGTGTATCACCACCGCGGTGCGTATCTGATGACGATGGGCACAGTGATCACGTGGCGCATGACGTTGAACCCTGTGTTCATGGCGATTGTGCCGTTGTTCCACTGCAACGGATGGAACCACACATGGATGATGCCCGTGCTGGGCGGCACAGTCGTTGGCTGCCGCGACATCACTGCGGCGAACATCTATAATGCGATCGCAGACCACGGCGTGACCCATTTTGGCGGCGCACCCATCGTCTTGAACATGCTGGTCACCGCCAAAGACGAAGACCGCAAACCGTTCACGCATACTGTTGAAGTATTCACCGCTGGCGCCCCTCCGGCCCCTGCAACCTTGTCTGGTGTCGCGAAACTGGGCTTCAACGTGCAACAAGTCTACGGCCTGACCGAAACTTATGGTCACGTCACTGAATGCCTGTGGAACGACGACTGGAACACGGCATCCGCCGACGATCAAGCCGCGATCAAGGCGCGTCAAGGCGTGGCATTTCCTATGATGGAAGACGTCACCGTCATGGATGAGCAAATGGGTCAAATTGCCAAAAACGCCACCGCCCAAGGCGAAATCGTCATGCGTGGAAATTCAGTGATGAAAGGCTACCTGAAGAACCCAGAGGCCACATCGAAAGCGTTCAAAGGTGGCTATTTCCATTCCGAAGATATCGCAATCCAGCACCCTGACGGCATGATACAAATTGCGGACCGGATGAAGGACATCATCATTTCGGGGGGCGAAAACATCAGCTCGGTCGAAGTTGAGAGCGTCTTGATGGCCCACTCCGCCGTAAACCTATGCGCCGTTGTCGCAAAACCTGACGACAAATGGGGCGAAGTTCCCGCCGCGTTTGTGGAGTTGTTAGAGGGCCAAACAGCGACCGAAGCTGAAATCATCGCCTTTGTCCGCGAACGGCTGGCAGGATTCAAAACACCGAAACATGTCCTGTTTCAGGAACTGCCCAAAACATCGACCGGAAAAATACAGAAATTTGAACTGCGCAGCTTTGCCAAAACGATGTAAATGTGGCAATGGTATATAGTACCATTCACGTCTTTGGCCACAAATTTAGGGCGTTATGACCGCATTACATAAATTCGACAGATTAGAAGCTGTAGGGCACGCGTCCCATGGCGATCAACGCTGGGCCGAGGTTATTGTTCAGTTGGGCAAATCCACATTGGTTTTGGCCGATACAAAGGGCGCGCCCCTGTCACATTGGTCCCTTGCAGGGATCAGCCGCATCCAAGACGAAGGCACCGCAACGTTGTTTGATCTGTCTGGGGCGCAGCAAGATCTGATCTGGATTGACGATGTCCAAATGGTGGCGGCCTTGGGGAAGATCGAAAATGCCGTCGTCCGCACGCAGGTTCAGCCTTTTCGGGTAACGCGGTATATTGTGGCCGCCTTTGCAGCTGTCAGTGTGCTAGGATTGACGGTTGCTGCAATACAAAAACTCCCCAACTATGCAGCATCCCTTGTGTCCGACACAAAGGCGCAGGCACTGGGTCTGCAGATGGTGTCACAGATTGATGATCTTGTCGGACCATTGTGCCGAACACCCGAAGGGTTGAGCGCGCTATCCAAAATGACCACTGCCCTGTCGTCACTGGGCGATTTGTCATTGCACGCCGCATCTATGGGCCAAGATCATATCATAGTGTTGCCCGGGTCAAATATGATCATATCCGCCGACCTGCTACAAAGCACAGCATCGCCAGCGGCCTTGGCAGGTCATATAATTCATGCCCAAGCAGCCGCCGTTCAAAACGACCCCGTACAGCGCGTTTTTGAAAACATAGGCCCGTGGCATACACTGCGTTATCTGGTTCAGGGCAATATAAATGACGCCGCAAGACAAACGGCGTCAAATGCGGCGTTGTCAGAACCTGCTCTAGCCGTAAGTGCAGATACCTTGATCCAAGCTTTTGATATTACAGGGATAAGCGCAAAGCCGTTTGCCGCGTCATCCCTTGCATGGTCCCAAAATCTGACGGCTGCCTTAAACGAAAAAGACCCCTATGCTGAGGGGTCTTTGACATATCTATTGGCGGACGGGGCCTTTATCGGCCTTCAATCCATCTGTGATTAACGGCGCGTAAACGCGTCACCGAATCCGTTACGGCGGGCCGTATTCAAAGCAGACTGCAACCCGTTGCGGCTCGTAAACGGACCGGCCAGAACAATGCTGTGACCACCGGCCCCCTGAATGCGGGCAGGCAGACCCATATTCTGCAAACGACGTGCGGATCGTTGTGCGTTTGCAGCAACACCAAATGTGCCAACCTGTACATACCGATGATCGCTTCCTGCAGAAGATCGCGCGGGCGCATGGTACGTTGTCTGCGGCGCAACATTACGGGTCGAAACGGTCGGCCGTGACGTATACCGTGTGGGGTTCGCCTGTACGACGGCCCCGGTACGACCAACGGCTGTGTTCCGTAATCCACGGCTGGGGTTCAAACGGCCATCATCCCAAGTGTATTGGTAGGCGGTCTGGTTGCGCGTCCCGTGGGTCAAGCGTGTTGGAACTTTCGCAATCACAACACGGCGTGTAGTAGTGGTGGCATAATTGTGCGTGTTGCGCGTCACTGCAGGTGCCTGATACCTTGACTGCGCATTTATCACGCGCCCTGCCCCGGCAGGATTCCAACCTTGTGATCCGCAACGGACGCCAGCCCCACTGTTGGTATAGCGGTTAGATGCGACCGACCGACCTGCACATGTTCCGCCTAAATTCACGGCTCCACGGATCACAGAAACGGGTGGCGTGACATATTCAAACGCTTGCGCCGATTGCTGAACCACGCGGCGTGTGATCCGGACGGGTGCTGGTTGCACTTTTCTAATAACACGCGGTGCTGAAACGACGGCAGCAGCGGGTGAAGTGCGCACAACAGGCGGCGGTGACACAACAAACGGTGCGGCGGCACGACGTGTTGCGGTGGCCGATGCGGTCGGCGTTTGGTTGCAAATCACATCGCGGGACCGCGTTACACGGGGCACCCAACGGACAGCGCCGCTGACACCAGCGCGAATGAACACACACCCCTTGCTGTCCA
>JBMZCY010000162.1:0-4698 GCA_049613825.1 Planktomarina sp. | reverse complement strand
TGGCACGTCCGGTATTGGGCGTGCTGGTTTTTCTTTGTCTGATGGCCCGCCGTGAATTGGACGGAATGGTTTGGGCTTATTTCGCTGACCAGCCATATCTTCCTTGGGTATTGCGCGGGATCAAAATACTCACCTATTGCGGATACGGATTTGTGGCTGCCGCAGCTTACGGTCTATGGAAAAGGAAAGGCGTGACACGCACCTTTTTCCCCTTTGTCGCGATCATTGGCGTGGTTTTGTTCGCCTTCAAGATTCAGGCAACGCAGATCACCGTGGAAACCGGACGGTGGCCATTTGGTTATGTGCCCGGATATTGGGCTGATTTCCTGATGCCCGTTGTCTTGTTTTTCGGCGCAATGGCCATGGCAAAATCCGCATGGCCCATGGCCATATCCAATGTCGCAAAATATGCATTTGGCATTTATCTGACCCACCCGATCTTCCTAGATATGGCCGAGATTTTGACCCGCAATCTGCCACTATCCCCGATTGAGCAGGTCGGTGTAAAGCTGTTGTATACCTTACCGTTGACCATCGTGCTTGTACTGGGGCTGTCGCAGTTACGGTGTTTGGCGTGGACCATCGGATTGTCGCCGCGTTCGGTGGCCAACACAATGGTACGATCCAATGCTTGAGCGTCAATCAAACATGTGTGATGTTCCCGTGGTGTCGCTGACCCGCAGGTTTCGCACCTTGGGACTGACATCGCAGATCACGGAAATCCCGCAGGATTTGCGCGAATTAAAGGTGCAGGATTGTGTTCTCGATTTACGTGGATTGTCAAAGATCAGTGCAAGCGAAGCGGTTGCCTTGGCCGAGGTTTTGGCCCACCCGCGCCAACGCAGGGTCATGGGTCTGTGTGCTACAGATAGGGTTCTGACCCAGCTGAATGACTATGGCATTGACCGGCTTGTCAATACGGGCCTGGCGCCGCTGGATATTATGCAAAAACAGACCGATACAGTGTTTCGATCTACATCTGCCTTGTTGCTGTGTGGTCGCCCTGTGCCATCCTTGGGGCCTTTGGGACAGATTGATGCTGCAACGTTGATGGACCCTGCAGGCCAGACGCCGTGGATCGATAATCTGGCGCGTCTTGTGGCATATGGCTGCAAGGACATCACAATTGCCGTCCCGCGACGCAATGTAGCAGCTATTTCTGCCTTTCGATCTGCTGTTCCATCAGACATCGCATTACGATTTCAGTTTGACCAAGGCAGTGCACACGCTAACGCGATCTATGCTTATGATGGCGGCTTGGGGTGGGATCGCGATATATTGCTGTTGGATGCGTGGAGCGGGGGCGACTTTGACCTGATCCCATTGTGTCACACGGCCCGCATATTTGATGTACGTGCGGCGTCTCTGAACAGTGCGCACTGGACGGACACGGAACCTGCTGCAGCCGTGTTGACCAAATCCACAATGCTGGGCGGGGCTGGGGTGGCGTGGAACTGGCAGGATTTAGATCAGCGCAAAGCTGTATCTGCCCCAGATCTGATGGACCTTTCAAATCCTGCCCAATACGCGCAACACTTTCTAAAGCGGAACACGACGAAAGTTATCCGCAAGAGTATCATTGCAACGGGACGGAATTTCATTGCTGCAACGGCACATTTGGGTCGTGACGCAGAACTGCACAACGCAATCATTCTGCCCGATGCCGCAGTCGCAAATGGGGCCGTGCTACGGAACATCATATTGGGGCCGGACTGGGCGATCCGCTATTCTACCCACAGGAATATTAGCGAAATGGTATCACTGGACGATCTTGCGGCGTTGATCCTACCCCCGAGGGAAGGAAAGCGCAGTGCATAAAATACTCAGCCTTCCTGCGATCTCCACGCCCTATTATCGCCCGTTTGAACGTCATTTTCCAAAACCTCAGGCAGACATGTCTGACAGATTATCAGCGCTGTGGCGGTTTTGCGCAGGGTTGTCGATGGGATTGTCGATTTGGTATTTGACTTGGCGATGGAGCGTGTCGCTGAACCCGGATGCTATGATGTTCTCGATCATCATAGCAACTGCCGAAACCTGCTGCGTCATCGGCATGGCGCTGTTTTACTATGATATCTGGGCAGAACCCGAACGACGGGTGGTTGCGGCTCCTGATGCGGTCAAAGTCGGTGGTTCATCTGTCGATATCTTTATCACCACCTTCGACGAAGACCCCCATATTGTCGAAGACAGCTTGATCGACGCGACAAAAATTCACGCACCCAAAGGTTGGTCCGTCACTGTGCATTTGTTGGATGATGGCGCCCGCGCGGACATGCGGCACATCGCGGCGTGCCACGGGGTACAATACCATGCACGCACTGACAATGTCGGCTTTAAGGCCGGTAATCTGAAGCATGCAATGTTGCGGTCTGACGGTGATTTTATTGTCATTGGGGATGCGGATACCCGATTTTTTCCGACGCTTCTGCAGAACACGCTTGGCTATTTCAAAGACCCTTCGGTAGCATGGGTTCAGACCCCGCATTGTTTTTATGACATTCCCCCTGTGTGCCCGACCACATCATGGTGGCAGCGGTGGTTTCGCACGGGCGTTGATCCGTTCTTGATGGATCCGACCATCTTTTTCGATGTGATCCAACGCAGGCGGGACCGACATGGGGCGTCATTTTGCTGTGGGGCAGGGTCCGTTCATCGCCGTGCCGCAATTTGTGAACATGCCATGACGAATTTTGCAAAGACACCTGCGGCCCCCACATCGACAAGCTTGCAACCCTTCAAATTTCATGTGTCTGAGGATTTGTTTACCTCGATCCAGTTACATGCGGCAGATCGGACATGGACGTCCGTTTATCATCCCGATCCCGAATGCCGGATGTTATCCCCGTGGAGTGTTGAGGCCTGGGCGTCACAGAAGCTCAAATATGCGGGCGGGACATTTGATATCTTTTTGAACCGCATTTCCCTATGGCGCAGCCCGATGGACTGGCGGATAAAACTGCATTATTTCGCGACTTTCTGGTCGTATCTGGCGGTTTTTCCGACATTGGTTCTGTTCTTTGCCCCGATTGTCACAACGCTGACCGGGATCGCGCCGATTGCCAGTTATTCGACGGAATTTTTTGCGCACCTTCTTCCCATGGTGTTGGGTGTCGAACTAGCCCTGATGTTTGGGTGCAAGGGCAATGATGTTCAATCAGCACGCATCGTCAGCATTGCGACGGTGCCGTATGTGCTTAAGGCATTCTGGCAATCACTGTGCCGCCGCCGGATTGGATTCACTCCGACGCCCAAAACACTGAAAAAGCAAAGCGAATTCAGGTTTCTACGCTGGCAGATCGCGATGATGTGCCTGCAAGTGTTCGGTCTGTGTGTGGCCTTGTTCAAATATGGAACGGGTGTTCCGGGGTTCAGCAGCAGTCTGATGATTGTGAATGGGTTCTGGATGGTTTGGAACATATGGACTGTGTGGCAGGTGGTGCGGCTGGGGGGATGGACCCCGCCCGTGCTGCCCGAAAGGACAAGGGTAGTATGACACAACACATCTCATTCAAATCAATCTGGTTTGTGTCTGGTTTGGTCGTGGCCGCAGGCATGGCAACTTATCTGGACGGCGCAGTTCAGCGACCGGCGGATATGTTCGCTGGGTATGTCGATCTTGATCAACCTTTGTATCCTTTGGCCCCGATTGCGGGCGCGGATAGGGCGGATCGCGAAGCGGCGGAAATTGCGTGGCGCTTCATTGTACAACAGACCCAACCGGACACTGGCATGGTCAATTCGGTCGCAGGATTCCCGTCGACAACCCTTTGGGATCAGGGATCTTATCTTCTGGCATTGATTGCTGCAGTGAAGTTGGACGTCATTGATGGTGCTGAATTTGATCGGCGCACGTTGGATTTTCTAGATGCCCTGGCCCGTATCCCGCTGACGCAACATGGGCTGCCGAACAAAGTTTATAATACCAAGACCTTAGCGATGACCGATTATGCCGATATTGCCAAACCGGACGGTATCGGATGGTCCGCGCTGGACATTGCGCGTATTTTGCTGGCCCTGCGTATTTTGGAAAAGTTCGACCCCGCGACAGCACCCGTGGTGCAGAATGTCGTTGCTGGTTGGGATTTGTCAAAACTGGCCGATGACGGGGACCTCTGGGGCGCCAGCGTGATCAACGGACAACATATGATCCTGCAAGAAGGCCGCATCGGGTATGAACAATACGCGGCGCGCGCGGCTGCGATGTGGGGATTGGATGTTGGCGCAGCGATGACCGCTGACAGTATTCTGCAGTGGCGGTCGGTCGCGGGAATTGACGTGCCCATTGATCGGCGCAGCGTGCAGCGGTTTCAGATAATTAATCCCACATCTTCGGAACCATATATCTTGATGGGGCTGGAAATCGGCCTGGACGGGCAATCACACGCATTGGCGTCGCAGGTTCTAGCGGCTCAAAAGGCGCGGTATGATCAGACAGGTCATATAACAATCGTGTCGGAAGATCACTTGGATCACGCCCCTCATTTTGCCTATGCATCGGTGTTCTCAAACGCACAGGATTGGGCTGTTGTGGATGCACAGGGGAAGCATTTTCCCGAAATGCGGACACAAAGCACCAAAGCCAGTTTTGGGTGGGATGCGCTGTTTGATACCATGTATACCAACACGGCAGTTGCACATATTCGCGATGTAACGATTACAGACAATGGCTGGCCTGCAGGCATTTATGAGGCATCA